>JAIEFH010000006.1 GCA_029067025.1 Oscillospiraceae bacterium
TCTTAAACCAGCTCTCCCTCACCAGCCGGAAGAGCTATACCACCGTCACCGGCAAGTCCGGCCAGATTTCCAAGATCAACCTGGGCCGGGCGGGCAAGTACGTCATCGCCCTGGCGCTGGTGGTCATCACCTTCTTCACCAGCATCTTCCCCATCGTGTCCTTCGCCTTTGAGACCTTCCTGCCCAACCCCGGAGACTACTCCTTCCTGTACACCGGGGATACCAGCAATCTGACCACCAAGTGGTGGCTTACCGACGAAAACGTGTCGGAAAACGGTATGTATGGCCAGGAGGGCATTCTCCACAACGACACCATCTGGCGGGCCTTCCGGGGCACCATGCTGGTCAGCGTGACCTGCGCCCTGCTGGCGGGCACCATCGGCACCCTCATCGGCTACGCCGTAGCCAAAAACCGACGAAGTAAATGGGCCAATTACGTCAACAGCATGGCGTTCCTGCCCTACCTCATGCCGTCCATTGCCGTTGGCGTGGCTTTCTTCATCCTGTTCTCCAACCAGTACGTCAACCTGTTCAACACCTACACCCTGCTCATCATCGCGGGCACGGTGAAGTACATCCCCTTTGCCAGCCGCAGCTCGCTGAACTCCATGCTCCAGCTCTCCGGCGAGATCGAGGAGGCGGCCATCATCCAGGACATCCCCTGGATCAAGCGCATGACCCGCATCATCATCCCCATCCAGAAGTCGTCCATCATCAGCGGCTATCTGCTGCCCTTCATGACCTGCCTGCGGGAGCTGTCGCTGTTCCTGCTGCTGTGTACCCAGGGCTTTATCCTGTCCACCACCCTGGACTACTTTGACGAGATGGGCCTGTATGCCTTCTCCAGCGGCATCAACCTGATTCTGATCGTCACCATTCTCGTTTGCAACACCCTGGTCAACAAGGTCACCGGCGCCAGCCTGGACAAGGGAATAGGAGGTTAAACCATGCCTGAAATCAGATTAGAGCATATTACCAAGCGGTGGAACAAATTCTACGCCGTGGACGACCTGGACCTGGTCATTGAGGACAACGCCTTTGTCACCCTGCTGGGCCCCTCCGGCTGCGGCAAGACCACCACCCTGCGCATGATCGCCGGGTTGGAAACCCCCACCAGCGGCCGCATTACCATCGGCGACAAGGTGGTGTTCGACAGCGCCCTGGGCATCAACGTCCCCGCCAACAAGCGGAAGGTGGGCTTCCTGTTCCAGAATTACGCCCTGTGGCCCAATATGACGGTGTATCAGAACATCGCCTTCGGCCTGTCCAATATCAAGGAGCCCATGCCCAAGACCGACTTTGAGGCCAAGAACGCCGCCCGCCTGGCGGAGATTTTGAAGAACCCCGCCGAGGTGGCCAAAGTGGTGGAGGAGTGCCGGGACAAGAAGGGCAAGATCGACGAGAAAAAGGCGTATATCAAGCTGATTGACGCCTTTACCATCTCTCTGTACACCGCCAAGAAGCTGTACGGCTACCATCTGGAGGAAAAGGGCAAGGACGTGTCCGGCGAAATCGCCGCCCTCCAGGCCAAGGCGGACGCCGCCCGCAAGGCCCAGACCCTGAACGACGAGTTCCAGGTGGTGCAGAACGGGCAGGTGGTCATGGAGACCCGGAAGCTGACGAAGGAGGAGATCGACCTGTCCGTCCGCCGGGTGTCCCGCATTGTGAAAATCGGTATGTTCATGGACCGCTACCCCGCCGAGCTGTCCGGCGGCCAGCAGCAGCGCGTGGCCATCGCCCGCACCCTGGCCCCGGAGCCCTCCGTGCTGTTCATGGACGAACCGCTCAGCAACCTGGACGCCAAGCTGCGCCTGGAGATGCGCTACGAGCTCCAGCGCCTTCACGTGGAGACGGGTTCCACCTTCGTCTACGTCACCCACGACCAGATGGAGGCCATGACCCTGGCCACCCAGATCTGTCTCATCAACAACGGCGTGCTCCAGCAGTACGACGCGCCCCTCACCGTCTACAACCGGCCCAACAACCTGTTCGTGGCCGACTTCGTGGGCAACCCCTCCATTAACTTCATCGAGGGCAAGGGCGGCCAGCGCCCTGATGGCGGGGTGGAGCTGACCATCCTGGGGGACAAAAAAGCCGTGTTCCAGCCCGCCAAGCCCCTGGATCTGCCCGCCTGGTTCAAGGATCGGGACGCCCGGGAGGCCCAGGCAGCCGAAGAGCATAAGAAAAAAGCAGCGGAAAAGGGATTTGTGGAGAAGGCCAACAAGGACGAGACCTTCCGCTACCACATTGATAAAGTGGAGGAGGAGGACTTCTCCCTCCAGGAGGAGCCGGTGCTCACCAACGAGGATCTGGTGCTGGGCGTGCGGCCCGAGTTTATGGACATCGTGGAGGGCGGCGCGCTGGAGGGCGAGATCTACGGCGCCATGCCCACCGGCATGGAGTCCACCATCAAGGTGCGCGTCGGGGACTTCCTGCTCACCGGCGTGGTGTTCGGCAGCGCCCTGTTCACCATCGGCTCCAAGGTGCATGTGGATGTGTCCGGGGATGGCGTACTCCTCTTTGACCGGAAGAGCGGCCAGTGCATTGCCCAGGGCAGCTTGAAATTCTGACCCAGACGGCTATCCCAAAGCCGATTTTGCGGGGATTTATGTCTCCAAAAGCGATTGTCTGCATTAAGCCATGATAAATTGACAGGCCGCCAAAAGGCGGCCTGTCAATTTTATTGATGTATAAAGTTCATAGCGCTGACCAGTCACCGTGATCTCTGCCACTGTGTCTGGTCATTCTCACTCCGCGTTCACCGCCGTGAGATATGTTCCCGCCGCCATCATCGTAGGCGGGACGCAGTCAAGCAGCAGCTTAGACATCGGGGCGCTGAGTGTATAGAGCGTCGCGGCCAAAATGGCCCAGGCGATGGACAGATTTACTATCTCCGTATGCGCATGGCTGTGCTTGCCCATGTCCATTCCTCCTCATATCCCCTAGGAGGATACCGTATTCGAAAAGCTTTTTCAATAGCGCTGTCAACCGCGTCCCTGCTTCCACATACCTTGATAGAGAATCATTTTGGTAAGGAGACCGTTATTATGAAACGATGTGTTCCCTTGGAAGCGGCGGCGGAAGCTGTCTGCAATCAAAGCGCTATCCCGCCGCTGATTTTTCAGCTTCCGCCCCAGCAGGGCCGGGAAGTTCTGGAAAAGGCGCAGGACGCCCCGGTTTATCTGTATCCGGCGGATATTTCAACCATTGAGGTCGATACCGGAAGATGGGGTGCGATCCCGGTCTATTTCGTCATGCCTCAGGGGCTTGTCCCCCGGCACGTGATTTTTTATATCCACGGCGGAGGCTGGGTATTTGGCAGCTTCCACACCCACGAGAAGCTTGTCAGGGAGCTGGCGGCCAGAACAGAGTCGCTGGTGGTGTTCCCGGAATACTCCCGCTCACCCGAGGCAAAATACCCCATGGCCATCGAACAGTGCTACTATTTGCTTTCACATCTTTGGGAAATCGTTGGGAACCGCTGCCCAAGCCTTATCCACGACACCCTGACGGTTGCCGGGGACAGCGTCGGCGGAAATATGGCGGCCGCCATGGCGCTGATGGCAAGGGAACGAAACGGCCCCAAGATCCAAAAGCAGCTTATGTATTATCCCGTGACCAACGCCTGCTTTGATACCCCCAGCTACCGCCAGTTTGCGGTGAATTATTACCTGTACCGTGCCGAAATGCAATGGTTTTGGGATCAATATACCTCCTGCGAAGCCGACCGGGCCCAGATTACCGCCTCGCCGCTGCGGGCCGGCATCGACTGTTTACGGGGACTGCCGGACACAATGATCATCAACGGTCAGGCGGACGTCCTGCGCAGCGAGGGCCAGGCCTTCGGGGAACGGCTCCGCTGTGCCGGGGTGGATGTCACAGCGCTTCGCATACAGGGTATCATCCACGATTTCGTAATGCTCAACGCCCTCGACCAGACAGACGCCTGCCGTATGGCAATGGACGTCTCCACCGCGTGGATCAACCGAAAGAATCAATGCCCCGCTGAATAAAACGGCGCCAAGCGCCCACCCAACCC
>JAIEFH010000060.1 GCA_029067025.1 Oscillospiraceae bacterium
CTCAAACAGCACCGCGTTCAGCTTGCAGGGGCCGGGGGCGGGCTCGAACCGGCGGGGAAGCCCGCCTAAAAAGCGATTGATGGCCTGCTCCGGCTTGATGCCGATGACCGATTGGCTGGGGCCGGTCATACCCAGGTCGGTGACAAAGCCCAGCCCTTTGGGGAGAACCTGGCAGTCGGCGGTGGGCACGTGGGTGTGGGTGCCCCACAGTGCCTGCGCCCGTCCGTCCAGATACCAGGCCATGGCGCCCTTCTCGCTGGTGGCCTCGGCGTGGAAGTCCACCAGGGTCAGGTCGGCTTCCCCCTGCTTCAGAATCCAGTCCATCTTGGTGAAGGGGTTGTCAAAATTGGTGTCCATGGCCACCCGGCCGATGAGATCCACCACCCGAATGCGCAGGCCCCGGGGGCCGTCGAACACCCCCCAGCCCCGGCCAGGGGCCCGGGCGGTGTAGTTGGCGGGGCGGATGATATAGGAATTGCGCTCCATATATTTAACGATTTGTTGTTTATCCCAAGTGTGATTGCCCATAGTTATCACATCTGCCCCGGCAGAGAAAATGGCGTCCGCCTGGGCGGGGAGCAGGCCGTTGCAGGCGGCGTTCTCCCCGCACACCACGGTGAAATCAACGCTGTGGCTTTTGCGCAGGGCGGGCAGACGGCGGGAGAGAAAGTCCACTCCGGCGTCCCCCACCACGTCGCCCACGGCCAGTATGTGAATATTCATTGCGGCGCCTCCATTCAACAGTTTGGCCGAGCCGCAATGAAAGCGACCCGGCCATGCACCAATCCGAGCGTGACAATCTCGGGTTTAATTTTCCTGCTCCACCAGCATGAGACAGCCGTCCTTGTCATACTTTAAAAGCTGGATGTCCGCCTTGGTGTTCCGGGCGATGTCCCGCATTTTCACCGATTCCGTCACCGACGCCATCAGCGTGTAGGATACGCCGTGCTTCTTCGCGCGGCCCGTGCGGCCGATGCGGTGGATATAGTACTCCTGCTCGTCGGGCACGTCGTAGTTGAACACCGCGTCTACATCGTCGATGTCCAGCCCCCGGGCCGCCACATCGGTAGCCACCAGTACCCGCAGCTTGCCGTCCTTGAACTTCTTCAGCGTCTGCTCCCGCACCCGCTGCTGGATGTCGCCGTGGATGGCCTCGCAGGAGATGCCCCGCATTTTCAGCAGGCCGGCCAGCCGGTCGGTCATGTTCTTGGTGTTGCAGAAGGCGATGGCCCGGTCATAGCCGCCGTTCTGAATCAGGGCCACCATGGTGTCCAGCTTCTGCTCCCGGCCCATGAGCTCGATGGCGTACTGCTGGATGTCCGGGCGGTTCTCCTCCACCGGGCGGACGGTGATCTCCGCTGGGTCGCGCTGGTACACCCAGGAGATGTCCATAACTTCTCGTGATATTGTAGCGGAAAATAACCCTAAGTTGCGGCGATGGGGCATTCTGTCCAAAATCCGGGTGACGTCCTGGATGAAGCCCATGTCCAGCATTCGGTCGGCCTCGTCCAGCACCACGGTCTGCACCTTGTCCAGCTTTACCGTGCGCCGCTTCATATGATCCATCAGCCGCCCCGGCGTGGCCACCACGATCTGGGGGCGGGTCTTAAGCTGGGTGATCTGCTTCTCGATGGGCTGCCCGCCGTAGAGGCACACCGCGCGCACCCCCTCCCGGAAGGCGCACAGATCCCGCAGCTCGTCCCGGATCTGGATGGCCAGCTCCCGGGTGGGGGCCAGCACCAGCCCCTGCACCGTGTCGGACGCGGGGTCGATGTGCTCTACCATGGGGATGCCGAAGGCGAAGGTTTTGCCGGTGCCGGTGGGGGCCTTGGCCACCACGTCCTTCCAGTCCATGAAATAGGGGATGGCCCCGCCCTGGATGGGGGTGGCCTGGGTAAAGCCCTTTTTGTCCAGGGCCTTCATGGTGGCCTCCGACAGGCCCATATCCTTGTAATAATATATCTCTTGTACTTGCGCGCCGTTGATCTCCATACGGGTTGTTTCCTCTCGGTGTAAAAATTTGACTCAGGGACAGGCGGTGGGCTCCCCTTTGCAATGGTGTTTTTTTTGGCGCTCCACCAGGTCGGCCAGGGTGGTGCCGTCCACCACCGCGGACACCGCCTTGTGGATGTCCTGCCACAGCTCCACCGTCACGCAGTCGCAGCTGTGTTCGCAGTAGCCGTCGTCGGTGGCGCACTCCACCGGGGCCAGGTCGCCCTCCAGCGGGCGCAGGATGTCGCCCACCGAGTACTCCTCCGGCTGCCGGGTGAGCAGATAGCCGCCCCCGGCGCCCCGCACCGACCGCACCAGCCCCGCCCGGGACAGAGGGGTGACGATCTGCTCCAGGTATTTGTCGCTGAGCTGCTGCCGCCGGGCCACGTCCCGCAGGGACACCGGGCCGTCGTCGATGTGCTGGGCGATGTCCACCATCAGGCGGAGGGCATAGCGCCCCTTTGTGGAAATTTTCATGGGTGTCCCTCCAATCGTGTCCACAGAAAAATACATCTAATAAAATAACACAATCCCCATGGGAATTCAAGGGAGAAATATCAGGATGGATTTTTGGGGAAGTTTTCATGGGGGATCAAACAGATTTTCCCTTGCGTTTGAATCGCAACGTGGTATAATACCTCTGTATGAATCAGAAACAAAAAGAGGAGGAGACATTGTGTTCAGTGGCAAATTGCATGGCATCCACGCGCCCCACAGGAAGAACACCGTGGAGAGCGTACCGACGCGTATGCCGGTGCCCGCGATGATCACCGTCCCCATGTCCATGAATATCGGCGCGCCGGCCAAGCCGGTGGTGAAGCCGGGGGACGAGGTCAAGGTGGGGCAGATGATCGCCGAGGCGGGGGGCTTCATGTCCGCGCCCATCTACTCCGGCGTGTCCGGCAAGGTGAAGCGGCTGGACGAGATCGTCAGCGCCAACGGCCGGTTCGACACCGTGCTGGTCATTGAGACGGACGGCCAGCAGACCGTGTTTGAGGGGATCAAGCCCCCCGAGGTCACCGACAAGGACAGCTTTGTGGAGGCGGTGCGCCAGTGCGGCTGCGTGGGCCTGGGCGGCGCGGGCTTCCCCACGTCGGTGAAGCTGAACGTGGACCCCGACCGGGTGCACGCCATCATCATCAACGGCGCGGAGTGCGAACCGTACATTACATCCGATACCCGCACCATGATCGACAACGCGGACGACGTGATCTACGGGGCCCAGCTGCTCCAGAAGTACTACACCGCCGACCGCATTGTCATCGGCATCGAGGATAACAAGCCCCAGTGCATCAAGATCATGCAGGAGGCGGGCAAGGGCGTGCCCGGGTTCGAGGTGGCCGCGCTGCCCGCGCTGTACCCCCAGGGCGGCGAGAAGGTGCTGATCTACAACACCACCGGCGAGATCGTCCCCGAGGGCAAGCTGCCCATCGACGTGGGGGCCATTGTCATCAACTGCACCACCCTGGCCGTCATCGCCAAGTACATCCGAACCGGTATGCCCCTGGTGGAGAAGGTCGTCACCGTGGACGGCTCCGCCATCGCCAATCCCCAAAACGTCATCGTCCCCGTGGGCACCTCCATCCAGGACATCCTGAACTTTGCGGGCCTCAAGTGTGAGCCCAAGAAGGTGCTGCTGGGCGGCCCCATGATGGGCTCCTCCGTCCCCAGCCTGGAGAACCCCGTCATGAAGAACACCAACGCCATCCTGGCCTTTGACGAGAAGGACGCCGCCGACCCGGTGCCCTCCGCCTGCATCCGCTGCGGGCGCTGCGTGGCCCACTGCCCCTTCAACCTGATGCCCGCCGCCATCGAGAGCGCCTACAACAACAAGGAGCCCGAGACGCTGAAGGCGCTGAAGGTGAACCTGTGCATGGAGTGCGGCTGCTGCTCCTTTAGCTGCCCCGCCCGCCGGCCGCTGGTGCAGGTGAACAAGCTGGCCAAGGCCATGCTGAACAAGTACAACGCCGAACAGAAGGCCGCCGCCGAGAAGAAAGCGGCCAAAGAAAAAGAAAAGGAGGCGGTCTAAATGGATAGGATGGTCGTCTCTGTCAACCCCCATATCTACGCCAAGGACACCACCCAGACCATCATGCGGGATGTGTTGATCGCCCTGTTCCCCGCCGTGATCGCGTCCATCGTGTTCTTCGGCATCCAGGCGCTGCTGGTGGAGGCCGTGTGCGTGGCCGTGGCTGTGCTGTGTGAGTGGGCCTTTGAGAAGATCTGCAAGAAGCCCATCACCGTCACCGACCTGTCCGCCGCCGTCACCGGCCTGCTGCTGGGACTGAACCTGCCGGTGAGCATCCCTCTCTGGCAGGCCGCCTTTGGTTCCTTTGTGGCAATCATCGTCGTCAAGCAGTTCTTCGGCGGCATCGGCCAGAACTTCGCCAACCCCGCCATCACCGCCCGCGTCATCATGCTGGTGGCCTTCTCCGGCGCCATGACCAACTGGGTGCCCGCCGCGTTCTCCAACGCCCCGGCGGACGCCGTCACTGCCGCCACCCCCCTGGCCCTGCTGGGCTCCGAGGGTGTGGCCGGTGAGCTGCCCACTTACCTCCAGATGTTCCTGGGCGCCCGGGGCGGCTCCATGGGCGAGACCAGCTGTCTGGCCCTGCTCATCGGGTTCATCTACCTGCTCTACCGCCGGGTGATCTCCTGGCACACCCCCGTGGCCTTCATCGGCACCGTGCTGGTGTGCACCGCCCTGCTGGGCCAGCAGCCGCTGTACCAGGTCATGGCGGGCGGCCTGTTCATCGGCGCCATCTTTATGGCCACTGACTACACCACCTCGCCCCCCACCCCCGCCGGCAAGCTGATCTTCGGCGTGGGCTGCGGCCTCATCACGGTGCTCATCCGCGTGTGGGGCAATTACCCTGAGGGCGTGTCCTTCTCCATCCTGCTGATGAACATTCTCAATCCGTATATCAGCGGCTGGACTAAGACGAAGCCGTTTGGAGGTGTGCAGGCATGACGAAAGCAAAGTCTAATGTAATGACCGATTTCGTGGCCCCCATTGTGGTGCTGGTGCTGATTTGCGCCATCATGAGCGGCCTGCTGGCCGCCACCAATAACGTCACCGCACCCATCATCGAAGAGGCCGAGCGCCGTGCCAACGAGGCCGCCCGGCTGGAGGTCATGCCCGCCGCCGACGACCTCGATCCTGACACCGAAGACTTTTTGCTGGTGGAGGTCGCGGGCCTGCCTGATGCCGTCAAGGAGGTCTACCAGGCCGCCAATGGCGCGGGCTACACCTTCTCCATTACCACCCAGGGCTACGGTGGCAAGAACACCCTGAAGATGACCATCGGCATCGACATGGATGGCAAGATCACCGACACCAAGGTGCTCAGTCACTCCGAGACCGCCGGTCTGGGCTCCAAGATTACCACCGACGCGTTCAAGAGCCAGTTCCCCGGCAAGGACGCCAGCCTGGAGGGCGTGGATAACATCTCCGGCGCGACATTCTCCTCCAACTACTACCGGGCTGCCATCGCCGACGCGTATACCGCGTTTGACATGGTGAAGGGCTGAGGAAGGGAGGCACATGGATATGAAAAACAATAAGCTGAAAATCCTGACCAACGGCATCATCAAGGAAAACCCCATCCTGGTGCTGATCCTGGGTACCTGCCCCTTCCTGGCGGTCACCACCCAGGCGTCCAACGCCATCGGCATGGGCGCGGCGGTCACCTTCGTGCTGCTGTGCTCCAACATGATGATCTCCCTGCTGCGCAA
>JAIEFH010000061.1 GCA_029067025.1 Oscillospiraceae bacterium
GGGCTATACTACTAAGGAAGGACTGATTAAATCGGCAAGCGCGATTTGTGAAAGATCTTTGCCGCAAAGAGGCGCAGGTACATTTTAAGTCAGTGCTTCCTTCGATTTGAAAGCAATCCGTTCGCATTGCCGCTCCCGGCAGGTTCCACCCGGCCGGAAAGCGCCCGTTAACGACTTTGAACAGGAGGAACCGACGATGGAAGACAAGAAAATTAAGAGCAGCCTGGGCATCACCAACATGAACGGCATTACCAGCGACGACGACCGCAGCTGCGCCCTGAACGACATGAACTGCCTGGAGGGCCAGCAGGAGCAGGGCTTCTCCCTCACCGACATGAACGCCGTGGCCAAGGACGAGGACACCAGCTGCAGCCTGGACGACATGAACTGCGAGGGCAAGTAACCCCCAAACGCCCGTCTAAAAAAGCCGTACCGGCATGGAAAGCTTTGCCGTCCCCTGGGGGGCGGCAGAGTTCGTACCGCGCCTGCGGCTTTTTTCATTTTTCTTTCGCGGCCCGGGTTACATCCGCCATACGTCCCGACTGGTGGCGGACACCGCCATGGCTCCCGCCGACAGCGCCGCCATCACGTCCTCCTTGTCCTTAATGAGCCCTCCGGCCAGCAGGGGGATGCGGGTGGTCTGGGCGATGCGGCGGATGGTCTTGGGCATAACGCCGGGCAGCACCTCGATGAAGTCGGGGCGCACTGCCTCCAGCTTGTCGATGCCCGCCAGCGCCATGGAGTCGATGACGAACAGGCGCATGACGGTGAACATCTTCAGCTCCCGGGCCCGCTTGATGAAGTTGGGCTTGGTGGAGATGATGCCGTCCGCCCTGGTGTTGGCGCGGAGGAAGTCTACCACGATCTCCTTGCTGGAGGAAAGGCCGCCCACCAGATCCGTGTGGATCATGACGATCTTGCCGCCGTCCTTGGCCCTGGCCACAATGTCCGCGATGGAGCACAGGTCGCCGAACAGCAGGAACACCACCTGAATATTGTCCAGGGTCAGGCACTCCTCCAGCTGGTTCATGTCCTTCACCGCCGCGATCACCGGCGAGGCCAGCACCGCGTCATAAAAGCGTTGATCCACAGCCGCAAAACTCCTCTCCGCCGGGATCCCCGGCCTGTTTGGCTCTTATTATACCCGGTTTCCCCATATTCCGCAACGTTTTTCCCCTCAAATTTCCCAACCTGACCGATCATTTTATAAAAGGAGTGTGTCAACATGAAGAAGTTCATCAACGCGGTGGAGCAGGTAGAGGATCAGATGATCCAGGGTATGGTCAAGGCCTATCCCCAGTATCTGCGCAAGCTGGACTGCGGCAACGTGGTGGTTCGCGCCGACAAGAAGGAGGGTAAGGTGGCCCTCATCAGCGGCGGCGGCAGTGGCCATGAGCCCGCCCACGGCGGCTACGTGGGCGAGGGTATGCTGGACGCGGCGGTGGCCGGCGCGGTGTTCACCTCCCCCACCCCCGACCAGGTCTATGAGGGCATCAAGGCCATCGCCACCGACGCGGGCGTGCTGATGGTCATCAAGAACTACACCGGCGACGTAATGAACTTCGAGATGGCCGCCGACATGGCCCGGGACGAGGGCATCAAGGTGGCCCAAGTGGTGGTCAACGACGACGTGGCCGTGAAGGACAGCCTGTACACCGTGGGCCGCCGGGGCGTGGCGGGCACTGTGTTCGTCCACAAGATCGCCGGCGCCATGGCGGAGACCGGGGCGGATCTGGACGCCGTCCAGGCCGTGGCCCAGAAGGTCATCGACAACGTGCGCACTATGGGCGCGGCCATCGAGCCCTGCACCGTCCCCGCCGCGGGCAAGCCCGGCTTCGAGCTTGGCGAGGACGAGATGGAAGTGGGCATCGGCATCCACGGCGAGCCGGGCACCCACCGGGAGAAGATCAAGACCGCCGACGAGATTACCGACCTGCTGCTGGGGCAGATTTTGGCCGACATCGACTTCGTGGGCAGCGAGGTGGCCGTGATGATCAACTCCTCCGGCGCCACTCCGCTGATGGAGCTGTTCATCATCAACAACCGGGTGGCCGACGTGCTGGCCGAGAAGGGCGTCAAGGTGTACAAGACCTTCGTGGGCGAGTACATGACCTCCATCGAGATGGCGGGCTTCTCCATCTCCCTGCTGAAGCTGGACGACCAGCTCAAGGAGCTGCTGGACGCCAAGGCGGACACCCCGGCCTTCAAGGCGTAACCCTCACAGAAAGCGGGAACACCATATGAACACAGAAAAACTGATTTCCACCATCCAAAAGATCGGGGCGAAGATTGAAGAAGAGAAAGCCTTCCTCACCGAGCTGGACAACGTCATCGGCGACGGCGACCACGGCATCAACCTGGCCCGGGGCTTCGGTGAGGTGGAGAAGAAGCTGGACGGCCTGAAGGACAAGGAGCCCGGCGACGTGCTCAAGACCGTGGGCATGACTCTGGTGTCCACCGTGGGCGGGGCCTCCGGCCCCCTGTACGGCACCGGTTTCATGAAGATGGGCGCGGCCCTCAAGGGCAAGGCGGACATCACCGTCCCCGACTTTTTGGCGGGCCTCCAGTCCGCCATTGAGGGCATCATGCAGCGGGGCCGCTCCACCCGCGGCGAAAAGACCATGCTGGACGCCATGATCCCCGCCAAGGAGGCCATGGAGGCCAAGTGGAACGAGAGCCAGGACGCCAAAGCCGCCTTTGCCGCCGGCGTGGCCGCCGCCTGGGAGGGCGTGGAGTTCACCAAGACCATCGCCGCCACCAAGGGCCGCGCCAGCTACCTGGGTGAGCGCTCCATCGGCCACCAGGACCCCGGGGCCACCTCCTTCACCATGCTGCTGGAGATCGCGGTGGGCGAGGTGTGACATGGTTGGATTTGTGATCGTATCCCACAGCGCCAAGCTGGCGGAGGGCGTGGTGGATCTGGCCCGGATGATGGCCAAGACCGCCCCCATTGCCGCCGCAGGGGGATTAGAGGACGGCTCCTTCGGCACCAGCTTTGAGAAGATTTCCAACGCCGTGGACGAGGTGTACTCCGACGACGGGGTCATCCTGCTCATGGACATGGGCAGCGCGGTGATGACCGCTGAGATGGTCATCGAGTCCATGGATGGCCGGAAGCTGGCCATGGCGGACTGCCCCGTGGCGGAGGGAGCCGTCACCGGCACCATCGACGCCGAGGCGGACATGACCCTGGAGGAGATTTTGGCCGACCTGGAGCAGGTGGGAACCCTGAAAAAGCTATAACGAAATCAAGTGAAAACGGACGCCCCGGTATTCCGGGGCGTCCGTTTTTTCTGCTTTTGCGAGAGATACGCCGTTACCCTTCCAGCGGGCAGGCCAGCATGGCGCCCAGCTCCAGCTCAAAGCCCAGGGCGCGGTACATCCCCACGTCCCGGTTGGAGCAGCCCACCGTCAGGCTGGCCATGCCCCGCTCCCGGCACCACGCCTGCGCGGCCCGGGTCAACAAACGGGCCGCGCCCCGGCGGCGGAAGGGGGGCTCCACGTAGAAGTCGTCGAACACCCCGGTCTCCCCGCAGGCGAAGGTGGAGAAGCAGGGCGACACCGAGCACATCCCAACGGCTCTCGTCCCCCGCATGGCCAGGAAAAAGGCGATCTTCCCCTCCCGGGCGGCGGCGGACAGCCGGATTTTCTTCTCCTCGGTCAGCGGCTCCTCACTGATCTCAGCCAGGAAGCTGTTTTCCAGCTTGTAAAGCTGCCAGCTTTCCGGGTCGGTCAGCCGCTCCACGGTGATGGGCAGCGCCCCCTCCGGCGGCAGCAGCATACAGGGATTGCCCCACTCGTCCACCCCGTTGGGCTGGAAGCCTAAGGAGGTCCAGAACCGCCGCCGGGGCTCCCCGTCGGCGTTGATCTCAAAATAAGCGGCCCCCTGTTGGCGGGCCCAGGCCAGCAGGGCTTGGGCGCAGGCATGGCCCGTGCCGCCGCCCCGGTACTCCGGCAACACCCAGAATTCCATAATGAAACATTTGCCGTCCTCGCTGGGGTACATGGCGGGCATGGCAAAGCCCACCTCCCGCCCGTCCCGCAGGAGGGCCAGATAGTACAGCGGGTCCCTCTCCCGGCGGCGCAGCCCTTCGATGGTTTCGCGGTACTCCTCCCCCAGGAAATAGTCCAAATCTTCCTCCCGATCGGGGTGGTCGCCGTCGTCGGGGAACAGGTCGCGCTGGAAATAGGCGTACAGCGCTTCCCAGAAGCGGGCGCTCTCCTCTGCTGTGGTCAGTTCTTTAACAGTGATTTGGTCGTTCATTTGACATCCTCCTAAAAATAATTGGAGGGTCAGATGCCGTGGACCCTCCATTCACGGTTCATTTTCATAAAAACCACTTCCTTTTGTGTGGGATTCGTTGCAAAAATCCGCCGGAATGTTCCGGCGGATTTCAGTATAGCATATCTGTCAGGCCGCGTCAATTGGGGGCCACAGTGAGAGCCCTATCCTTCTGGCTGAGGGTGAACTGTCTCTCCAGCCCCTTGGTGATGGTCACAGAGCCGTCCTCCTCCACCAGAACCAGCTCAAAGCCCAGCTCAGAGCCGTGCCGGAGCCAGAAATCTACCGCCCTCTCCCGCCCCATGACGAACAGGGCGGTGGACAGCGCGTCGCACACCGCGCCGCAGTCCCCCACCACGGTGACGGACACCAGCCCGCTCCGGGCGGGCGAGCCAGTCTTGGGGTCGAGTATGTGCCAATAGCGCACGCCGTTCTCCTCAAAATACCGCTCGTACCCACCGGAGGTGACCACGGCCTGGTCAATGATCTCCACCACGCCCAGGTTCCCGTCCCTTTCCGGGTCGCGGATCCCGACGCGCCAGGGGGAGCCGTCCGGCTTGGCCCCCACAGTCTGGATGTTGCCGCCCAAATCCAGCATGGCGGAGGTGACGCCGTTCTCTTTCATCAAATGGGACAGCTCGTCCCCGGTATAGCCCTTGGCCACGCTGCCCAGGTCGATCTCCATACCCTCGGGCAGGGCGGCGCGCACCCCATCCCATTCCACTTTTGCGTAGTCCACCAGGGGCAGCAGAGCGGCCAGCTCGGCCTCAGTGGGGATAGAGTATTCCCCGGTGGTGAAGCCCCAAGCGCGCAGGACGGGGTAGATGGAGATGTCCAGCGCCCCGTTGGTACGTTCACACATACCAAGCGCCGTGGCCAGCAGATCCGCCGTCTCTGGGGACAATTCCGCCGCGCCGTCACGGTTCAGGGCGTAGATTTCGCTGCCCTCATCGGTGACAGACCACAGGGCTTCCAGCTCCTTCACCCGGTCCTCGGCCTCGTCCAGCAGGGCCTCGTCCCCGCCCTCGTACAGCCGCAGGGTCATCACGGTGTCCATGGCAAAAAAGATGTCCTCCGCTGTGGGCCGCGCCTGGGCCGGGGCACACCCCGCCAGCAGGATAAACGCCAGACACAGCGCGAAAAGGCGCCTCATCTCAGATGCTCCGGGATGGAGTCGTCCCGGTCGATCCACTCCGCTTCCACATCTACCACCCGGTAGTCTGTGGGCGTGTCCCGGATGACCACCTTGGCGATGCCGGCGTTGATGATGAGCCTGCGGCACATGGAGCAGGAGGTGGAGCCGGGGATCAGCTCTCCCGTGTCCGGGTCCTTGCACACCATATACAGCGTGGCCCCCAGCACCTCCCGCCGGGAGGCGGAGATGATGGCGTTGGCCTCTGCGTGGACG
>JAIEFH010000062.1 GCA_029067025.1 Oscillospiraceae bacterium
ATTCCAGCCGCAGGGACAGCGTATCCCGGAGCAGGGGTTCCGCCGCGCTCTGTTTCATTTGGAAGCTGGCGGCGGGGACCGAGCCAATGTATCCCGTTTCCAGGCTGTCCCGACGGAACTGGACGACGGCGTAATCCGACGCGCGCACCGACAGAGAAAAGCTCAGGGGGGAGGGGCAGCCGTTGAGGAGCAGGGTGCCCCGGAAGTAGTACCGGGTTTGATGCAGAGAGGTTGTCTTGTTGGCGGCGGCATCCAGATCCACCGTCTCCCCGGAGCCCAGGACCCGCTTTAAAAACGCGGCGGCCGCCTTTTTCGCCTCGGCCGGGTCGCTCTTGGGCAGGGAAAGCGGGGCGCTGTCCCACGTCTCGTCGTTGTCATAGCGGTAATAGCTGATAATGCTGCCCGATTCGGAGGCCGCGATCTCCAGGGAGCCGTCTTCGCCGCTCCAGCTCAGCCGCCAAGTGGGAGCCAGCTCCCCCTCGGTCAGCTGGCCGCCGAACTCCTTGTACCGCTCTGTATCCAGGGCCAGGGCGTTCTTCACCTTTTTGGTGACAGCGGCCAGACGATCCGCACTGTCGCTGCTCTTGGCCGCGAATCCGGGAACAGCCATAGAAAACAACAGGATCGGAGCCAGCATCATAGATAGGATACGCTTCTTCATGTTTTCTTCCCCTTTCGCAAAATCCAGGGCGTGAACCCTGTCTCATTGATTTGGCCTGCTGACAAGAGCCTGCTTTGAAACGTCAACAGGTCTATTGATAAAGACGCATTTGGAAGCGGACGGTCACACCATTTTTTCAATATTATACCTGAATGCCGGCCTGTTCTGCAACCCTGAATTTATCCGGCTGCGTCAATGGGAAAGCAAACGAGGGAGTACCGGGCCAAGCGGCCGGTACTCCCTCATGATTTACCTCAAAAACAGATGCAGCAGCTTGCCGTACAGCTTCTTTTGATAGGGCTGGTAACGCATGGGCAGATCCATCCAGGTCTTTTTATCCACGATGCTCTTGGTGTGGGAGAATGCCTCGAAGCCGATCCTGCCGTGGTAGGCACCCATGCCACTCTCGCCCACGCCGCCAAAGCCCATCTCGCTGGTGGCCAGGTGGATGACCACGTCGTTGACGCACCCGCCGCCAAATTGGAAGCGGGACATGGCCTGACGGACGCGGGAGCGGTTCTGGGAGAACAGGTAAAGCGCCAGGGGTTTGGGCTTGTCCGCCAGGAGTTCATACAGCTCCTCGAAGCGGTCATAGGTGAGGATGGGCAGGATGGGGCCGAAGATCTCCTCCTGCATCACCGGGTCATCCCAGGTGACGCCGTTTAGGACGGTGGGCGCGATTTGCAGCGTGTCCGGGGAGGACTGGCCCCCGATTACCACCTTGTTCGGTTCAATGAGGCCCAGCAGCCGCTGAAAATGCTTCTCGTTGACGATCCTGCCGTAGTCGGGGTTTTGCAGTGGGTTTTCGCCGTACTGCCGGCGGATCTCCTTGCACAGCGCGTCCACCAGTTTGTCCTTCACGCTGCTGTGGCAGAGGATATAGTCCGGGGCCACGCAGGTCTGCCCGCAGTTGAGGTATTTGCCGAAGACGATCCTCCGGGCCGCCAGAGGGAGCTTGGCGGTCTCATCCACGATGCAGGGGCTTTTGCCGCCCAGCTCCAGCACCGCCGGGGTTAGGTGCTCCGCCGTGTGCCGCAGGACTTCTTTTCCCACAGCCTGGCTGCCGGTGAAAAAGACGAAGTCGAATTTTTCCTCCAGCAGGGCGGCGTTCTCCTGTCTGCCGCCGGTGACCACGGCCACATATTCCGTCGGGAAGCAGCTCCCGATCAACTCCGCCAGCAGGGCGCTGGTGGCGGGAGCGTAGGCGCTGGGCTTGACCACGGCGGTGTTGCCCGCCGCGATGGCGTCGGCCAGGGGGTCCAGGGTCAGCAGCACCGGGTAGTTCCAGGGGCTCATGATGAGGGTGTTTCCGTAGGGGGAGCGCTTCTGGAAGCTCCGGGAGGCAAACTGGGCCAGGGGAGTCCAGACTGTGTGGTCCTTCGCCAGACGGCGGGTGTGCCGGATCATATAGCTGATCTCGCTGCGCACCAGGCCGATCTCACACATGAAGCTCTCATAGCCGCTCTTTCCCAGATCGGCGGCAAGAGCCTTGGCGATTTCCCCCTCATAGCGGTCCACCGCGTCCCGCAGTTTGCGGAGCATTTTAATCCGAAAGGGCACGGGCAGCGTGGCGCCGCTGTTGAAATATCTGCGCTGGGCCTCAACGATTTCATGGATATTCATAGCCGTCAACTCCAATCTGCCGCCTTTTCGTAGAATAATTCCAGCTCTGCCGCATCCATCAGCCTGGGCACGGGGTAGAGGGGGTTGGCCTCCCGAGCGGCGTGGGCGGCCATGGCGGGGACGTCCTCCCGCCGGATTTCCGGCAGCTTTGCCGGGATACCCAGCCGACCGTTGAGTTCCCGGATGGCGGCGATGAACGCCGCCGCGCCCTCCTGTTCCGGCGTGATTTCGTCCACGATTCCGGCGCTCCGGCCCAGTTCCCACAGCTTTCTGTAGACGCAGGGGCCGTAGAGTTCCAGCCCGATGGGCAGCAGCACCGCGTTGGCCAGGCCGTGGGGCGTGTTATACTGCCCGCCCAGGGAGTGGGCCACCGCGTGGACGTAGCCCACATAGGACTTGGAGAAGGCGATCCCCGCGATGTGGGCAGCGTGGAGCATATGTTTCCGGGCGGTCAGGTCGCCGCCGTTCCGATAGGCGGTTTCCAGGTTCTCAAAGACCAGCCGCACCGTCTCCCGGGCCAGCCGTCGGGTCTCCTTGGTGGTGGAGCCGCCGATGTAAGCCTCCACCGCGTGGGTGAGCGCGTCCATGCCGGTGGTGGCGGTGACGGCGGGCGGAAGTGTGCGGGTAACCGCCG
>JAIEFH010000063.1 GCA_029067025.1 Oscillospiraceae bacterium
TGGTAGTTGTCGTCATCGTCGTCCTTGAGCTCGATCTGGTTGCACTGCTCGTCCAGCACCTGGATGTCCAGGCACAGGGCCTGGAGCTCCTTCACCAGCACCTTGAAGGACTCGGGCACGCCGGGCTTGGGCACGTTGTAGCCCTTGACGATGGACTCGTAGGTGCGCACACGGCCGGTCACGTCGTCGGACTTGACGGTCAGGATCTCTTGCAGCGTGTACGCCGCGCCGTAGGCCTCCAGGGCCCACACTTCCATCTCGCCGAAGCGCTGGCCGCCGAACTGGGCCTTGCCGCCCAAGGGCTGCTGGGTGACCAGGGAGTAGGGGCCGGTGGAGCGGGCGTGGATCTTGTCGTCCACCAGGTGGTGGAGCTTGAGGAAGTAGACGTAGCCCACGGTGACGGGGTTGTCGAACCGCTCGCCGGTGCGGCCGTCGTACAGCCAGCTCTTGCCGTCCTCCCGGAGACCGGCCAGCTTGAGGGTGTCGGCGATGTCCTGCTCGTCCGCGCCGTTGAAGATGGGAGTGGCCACCTTCCAGCCCAGGGCCTTGGCGGCGTAGCCCAAGTGGACCTCCAGCACCTGGCCGATGTTCATACGGGAGGGCACGCCCAGGGGGTTCAGCACGATGTCCAGGGGGGTGCCGTCGGGCAGGAAGGGCATATCCTCCTGGGGCAGGATGCGGGACACCACGCCCTTGTTGCCGTGGCGGCCGGCCATCTTGTCGCCCACGCTGATCTTGCGCTTCTGGGCGATGTAGACGCGGACCACCTGGTTGACGCCGGGGGACAGCTCGTCGCCCTCCTCACGGGTGAACACCTTCACGTCCACCACGATGCCGTACTCGCCGTGGGGCACCTTCAAAGAGGTGTCGCGGGTCTCATGGGCCTTCTCGCCGAAGATGGCCCGCAGCAGGCGCTCCTCGGCGGTCATCTCGGTCTCGCCCTTGGGGGTGACCTTGCCCACCAGGTAGTCGCCGGCGCGCACCTCCGCGCCCACGCGGATGATGCCCCGTTCGTCCAGGTCTTTCAGGGCGTCCTCGCCCACGTTGGTGATGTCACGGGTGATCTCCTCGGGGCCCAGCTTGGTGTCCCGGGCCTCGGTCTCGTATTCCTCGATATGGATGGAGGTGAACACGTCCTCCTTCACCATCCGCTCGTTGAGCAGGATGGCGTCCTCGTAGTTGTAGCCCTCCCAGGTCATGAAGCCCATGAGGATGTTCTTGCCCAGGGCGATCTCGCCGTGGTCGGTGGAGGGGCCGTCCACCAGGGTGTCCCTGGCCTGGACCCGGTCGCCCACGGCTACGATGGGCCGCTGGTTGATGCAGGTGCCGTGGTTGGAGCGCAGGAACTTGGTGAGCTTGTAATCCTTCTCGCCCTGGCCGTCGTAGCGGACGGCCACGTGGGTGGCGTCCACCGCGGTGACCACGCCGTCGCCCTCGGCGAGGATGGCGACCTCGGAGTCCTGGCAGTTCTTGTACTCCTGGCCGGTGGCCACGATGGGGGCCTCGGTGGTCAGCAGGGGCACGGCCTGACGCTGCATATTGGCGCCCATCAGGGCGCGGTTGGCGTCGTCGTTCTGGAGGAAGGGGATCTGGGCGGAGGCCACGGACACCATCATCTTGGGGGACACGTCCACGTAGTCCACCCGCTCCCGGTCCACCTCGATGATCTCATTGCGGTGGCGGCAGGCCACACGGGTGCGGACGAAGCAGCCGTCCTCATCCACCGGCTCGGTGGCCTGGGCCACGTTGAACTCGTCCTCCACGTCGGCGGTCATATATTCCACGTCGTTGGTGACCTTGACGGCGATACACTTGCCGTTCTCGTCCAGAACCTTCTCCGTCTTGCGGTAGGGGGCCTCGATGAAGCCGTAGCGGTTCACCTGGGCGTAGGAGGCCAGATAGGAGATCAGGCCGATGTTGGGGCCTTCCGGCGTCTCAATGGGGCACAGGCGGCCGTAGTGGGAATAGTGAATATCACGCACATCGAAGGAGGCGCGGTCACGGGAGAGACCGCCGGGGCCCAGGGCGGACAGACGGCGCTTGTGGGTCAGCTCGGCCAGGGGGTTGGTCTGATCCATGAACTGGGACAGCGGGCTGGAGCCGAAGAACTCCTTGATGGCGGCGGTGACCGGCCGGATGTTGATAAGGGACTGGGGCGTCACGATGTCCAGATCCTGGATGGTCATGCGCTCCCGGATGACCCGCTCCATGCGGGTGAAGCCGATGCGGAACTGGTTCTGGAGCAGCTCACCCACGCAGCGCAGGCGGCGGTTGCCCAGGTGGTCGATGTCGTCGGGGGAGCCCACGCCGAAGGCCAGGCAGTTGAGGTAGTTGATGGACGCCATGATGTCGTCCACGGTGATGTGCTTGGGGATGAGGGCGTCCATGTTGTCGTGGATCAGCTCGAAGAAGTCCTCCTGGCTGAGGCCGTCCGCCTCCCGCTTTTCCAGCAGCTCACGGAGCACCTTGCCGCACACCTTCTCGGTGACGCCGGCGTCGGCGGGGTCGAAGTCCACGAAGCCCTTCATGTCCACCATGCCGTTGGAGAACACCTTCACCATATGCACACCGGTGTGGAGGTCGTCCACCTCCACCACGGCCTCATTGACGCCCAGGGCGTCCAGCTTCTGAGCCTTCTCACGGGTCAAGACCTCGCCGGCCTCGGCCACGATCTCGCCGGTGGAGGGGTCGGCCACGGGGGCGCCCAGCTTCTGGCCGGACAGACGGGTCCAGATGGCCAGCTTCTTGTTGAACTTGTACCGGCCCACCCCGGACAGATCGTACCGGCGGGGGTCGAAGAAGAGGGAGTGCATCAAGCTCTCGGCGGAATCCACCGTGGGAGGCTCGCCGGGACGCAGCTTGCGGTAGATCTCCAGCATAGACTCCTCATAGCTCTTGCAGGCATCCTTTTCCAGCGTGGCCAGAATGCGGGGATCCTCGCCGAAGGCTTCAATAATGCCCGCGTCGGTGCGGGGGCCGATGGCCCGGATGAGGCAGGTGACGGGCAGCTTGCGGTTCTTGTCGATGCGGACATAGAACACGTCGGACAGATCCGTTTCATATTCCAGCCACGCGCCCCGGTAGGGGATGACGGTGGAGGCGTAGGTGATGTTGTCCGCCTTGTCCGCCGTCCGGGAGAAGTACACGCCGGGGGAGCGCACCAGCTGGGAGACGATGACACGCTCCGCGCCGTTGATGACGAAGGTGCCCGCGTCGGTCATAATGGGGAAGTCGCCCATAAAGATGGACTGCTCCTTGATCTCGTTGGTAGCCTTGTTGCGCAGATGGACCTGCACCTTCATGGGGGCGGCGTAGGTCATGTCCTGGGCCTTGCATTCCTCGATGGTGTACTTGGGGGGGTCGTCCATGGAGAAGCTGATGAAGGACAGCTCCAGGTTGCCCGCGTAGTCGGTGATGGAGTCCACATCGTTGAACACCTCCTGGAGCCCCTTCTCCAGGAACCACTTGTAGGACTTCTTCTGGATCTCCAGGAGGTAGGGCATCTCCAGGATCTCCTCGCTGCGGGCGAAGCTCTTGCGGTGGGTCTTGCCGTACCAGACGTCTTTGACCGCTCTAGCCATATTGCTGATCACGCTCCACTTCGTAGATAGTTCCGGGCGGGCATTTCTGACACGCCCGGGGCTGTTGACACGTTTTCGAAATTTCCTCTTGCGTTCCTTGTGCAAATCTGCTATACTCGCTGTAACAGGTGGGGAAGGCTTTCTATCATCACCTGTGTATAAAAGCAGTTTATGATACCACATTCACCGCTCCGCGTCAAGAGAAATTTTGGCTGCGGGCGATTTTTTGTTATTATTATCATGTAAAGGGAGAGAGAATCGTGAAGGAATCCGTCCGCCTGCTGCTCATCTGGCTGGGGGTGACCGGCGCCCTGGCCTTTGTCCTGTTCGGCTGGGACAAGCTGCTGGCCAAGCGCCACCGCCGCCGCGTTCCAGAGGCGGCGCTGCTGGGCTGCGCCCTCATGGGCGGCTCCGCCGGGGCGGCCCTGGGTATGGCCCTGTTCCATCACAAGACCCGCAAGCCTCCGTTCCCATGGTTCGTCCCCCTGTGCCTGCTGGCCCACGCCGCGCTGCTGGGCTGGGCGGCGATGTTCCCGTGAATTGAAGAAGCGCGGTGATATTAAAATGAATTGTTTAATCGAAAATATTGGCAAACTTCATACAACCGAGATGGGTGTAGAACGGATAAAAAGGAATTTACAAATCGAAACAGATGATGTTGTTCAATGGTGCAAAATAAGAATTTTGGACAAAGACGCAAAAATTGAAAGAATCGGGAAAAATTGGTATGCAACTGTGGGTGATTGCAAAATAACCGTGAATGCACATAGTTATACAATCATCACTGCACATAAAACGAAAGAATAGTCTGCACAATTTTATTATACATCAGAAGCATAAAAGCGAATTGGGAGTATTTATTTGAATCGGAGGAGGGAAACAGGATGGCGAAGCAGAATATATATGATAATGAGGCTTTTTTTGCGAATTTCAAAAGCATAAGGGGCAGCGAAGTCAATTTCAACGATCTTATCGAGACCCCGATTTTGCTTGGGATGCTCCCGGACCTGCGCGGCAAACATATATTGGACATTGGCTGCGGCATGGGACAGCACGCGAAGCAATATTCCCACATGGGGGCGGCGTCTGTATTGGGCATCGACATCTCCGAGAAAATGCTGGAGTACGCCAGGGTACATTCCCGCGCCGACAACATTATTCCATGATAAAAGCCGGATTTGTGATAGAAGAATGCCGGGAATCACAGATTTCAGATGAATTGAGGGAACGGTATCCTGATATGTTCGGGGGAACGATCCACCGGCCGGACTTTATATTTTTTAAATGTAGGAAAGCGCCGGGATAATATCGGGCCGAAAACCGCCGCTTTTGGGGATTATAGAACCTGCCAGCTCTGCCGCTTTCCGGCGAGTTGAGCAGGTTCTTCGTATTCCAGAAAATTTTTTCAAATATCCTGTTGACAACGGGCGGTTCCGGGGTTACAATAGCAATAGTTACAAACCAGTTACAAACAGTTACAATTTCTCGAGGAGGCACCCATGGCTGAAAAATCCGGCGTTTTGACCTACAAGGGGCACCCGCTCCGCCGCAAAGACAACCTGATCTACTACGGCTCCATGGCCGACAAATACATCGTCGTGATCCAGGTGATGAGCACCGAGAAGGACGGCAGCCTGGAGCTGGCAAACAAGGCCCATCTCGAGCTCCAGTTCACCGATCCGGACCTGAAGAGCCGGGATCGTGTGGTGAAAAAGAGCGATCTGCCCGATCTGTTCTCCGCCGTTGACATGGGCTCCATCTGGCTGATGCGGGCGCTGGCCGGTAAGTAAGAAACCCTTTACGAAAGAAAATGGAGGTAGCTTCCAATGAATTTCAAGTTTAAGGCGTTCAGGACGCTGGCCGCCGCCGGCCTTGCCCTGACGATGTGTACCGGCATGGCGTTCGCCTCTATCGGGACTGCCACCGTCACCGCCGACAGCCTGCATTTGCGCAGCGAAGCCACGACCAGCTCCACCAGCATCACCCAGGCCCCCAAGGGCGCCGAGGTCACCGTGGAGGAGGAGGCCGAAAACGGCTGGTACAAGGTGACTTACGGAAGCAAGACCGGCTATATGTCCGGCGACTGGCTCACGGTTACCTTGGACGACGGCACGGTCATCCCCGCCAACCAGGGCACCGAGCCGGAGCAGCAGCGGGGCCTCGTTACCGCCGACGTGCTTAACGTTCGCTCCGGTCCCGCTACTACATATGATAAAGTAACCACCCTGAAGGCTGGCACCGTGGTGGACATCGTGGCCGATCCCGGCAACGGTTGGTATCAGATCGAATCCGGCTACGTGTCCGCCGACTACATAGTTCTGGTGGGCGCCGATTACGAGGGTTCCAGCGAGCTGGGCGCCGCGGCGGCCGCTATGGCCAAGAGCCTGCTGGGCAAGCGGTATGTGTCCGGCGCGGCCGGCCCCAATTCCTTCGACTGCTCCGGCCTGATTTACTACATCTACCGGCAGTTGGGCTACCCCATCTCCCGGGGCTCCTCCAGCCAGTACTATAACAACGGCTACTTCGTGTCCACCAGCGCCATGCAGCCCGGCGACCTGATCTTCTTCTTCGACCGCCGCTTTGACAGCTCCGGCGGCACCCTGCCCACCACCCATGTGGGGATGTACGTAGGCAACGGCCAGTTCATCCACGCTTCCACCACCTCTTACCGGGTGCAGTATGACAGCATTTCCGGCTACTATGCCCCCTATATCGTGGGAGCCAAGCGCATCGGCTGATGATTTGAATCCTTCCGAGCCGTCCGGCCTGTCCGCCGGGCGGCTCTGCTTTATTTGGGCCGCGAGAGGAAACTTGTTAAATTTTCGATTTCCTCTTTACAATTTGACCCGTCTACGTTAAAATAACGGTATCGACTAGAAGGGGGTGCGCCCATTGAGCGACATGGACTACACGCGTAAGTTTAGCGTCAACCTGAATAGGGACGAGGAGATCAAAGTCATCCTGTCCACCGTTTACAGTTCCCTCCGGGAGAAGGGCTATAACCCCATCAATCAGATTGTGGGCTATATCCTCAGCGAGGATCCGACCTATATCACCAACCACAACAACGCCCGTACGCTCATCCGTCAGTTGGATCGGGATGAGCTGCTGCAGGTGCTGCTGAAGAGCTATCTCAAAGAGAAGTGAGACAGAGCCGCCGGCCACGGGCCGGCGGCTTTTTAAGATTTGCTTAAGGAGCTGTATTCAAGATGAAAAGAGCCGTTTCCCTGCTGTTGTCCGCGGCACTGCTGCTGGGACTGCTGTCCGCGTGCCGGAAATCCGCACCGTCCGTTTCACCCTCCCAGGAGCGGACAGCCCTCGAACTGGCTGAGCTGGCCTATCAGTATGCCGGGGGAGATGACACGCGGAGCGTGGAATACCTGACCCCAGAGGACGGGGAGGACATCCTGGCCGCCTATGTGGAGAACGCCTATGGGCTGGAGGGGCCGTGGGAGGACGCGGCGGTGATCCGCGCCACCGGGGCCTCCGCCTTTGAGATCGCCGTGCTGCGCATGGAGAGCAGTGAGGACGCTGCGCAGGCCGCCGCGGCGCTGAAGAGCTATACCTTTACCCGGGAGGGGGACTTCGCGGGCTACGCCCCCGCTGAGGCGGATATGGCGGCCAACGGCAGCATTTTACAGGAGGGGCCGTTCGTGGCGCTGTTCATCTGCCCGGACCCGGATGGGGCGCGGGCGGCGGTGGAAGCGGCCCTCAACGGGCAGTCTGTCCCCGGGCCGGGGCCTGGGAACTCTGCGGAGCCAAGCACCGATGTGAAGAAACTGCGGGACTTCCTGGTGTCTGACCGGGGGATGGACGGGGCGGAGCTGGAGCGGCTGGACGACAGCGACCCGGACGCCTTGAACGCCTATATGGAGGACGTGTACGGCCTGACGCCGGATCAGTGGGAGGAGTGCGCCATTGCCCGGGGGACGGGGGATTCCGCGTTTGAAGTGGCGGTGGTGCGCGTCTTGGAGAGCTTGCGCGTCTTGGAGGACTGGAATAGGATCTCGGCTGTGGAGGGGGCGTTCAACGATTATCTGAACGCCAAGGAGGCGCGGTTCGACAGCGCTTCCGAGCAGGCTCAAATGCTGCACCGAGCGATTACGATTACCGCAGAGGAGTATGTGGTTCTGCTGGCCTGCGAGGACGCGGCGTGGGCGGCGGAGGCGTTCTCCGTCGAGGCGGGCACCATGGGGTATGGGTACTCCAGCAGATACCGCTTTCCGAACGCGGACCCCCAATACCCGGATCGCTGCAAGTTTACCCCGCCCAATGAGGACGATATGTCCCTCTATGACACCTCGGCCATCCGCTCCGCCTGGGAAAAGGGCGACCCGGCGGGGCTGTCCGAATACGACAGGGAGATTTACGACCAGGCCAAACAGGTACTGGATGAGGTGCTCCAGGACGGCATGAGCGACTATGAGAAAGAAGTGGCTGTATACAGCTGGATTGTGCAGAATGTGAACTACGACTGGACCCATCAGGACGTGATGAAAAAGACTCCCCGGGAGTCCTTTACCCCGTACGGGGGCCTGGTGAACCACACGGCGGTGTGCCTGGGCTATGCCGCCACCTTCCAACTGCTGATGGATCTGGCCGGAGTGGAGTGCGTTACCGTGGTGGGCGCGGCCCACATGAGCTCGTCGGATCACGGGTGGAACATGGTGCGGCTCAAGGGCAATTGGTACTGCGTGGACGTGACCTGGGACGCCAATATGCGGGAGATGACCGGGTACGGGCGGCAGGAGAACTGGGGCTATTTCAACGTCACCAGTGACTGGATGGCCGATACCGACCACCAGTGGGATTACGCCAATATCCCTGAGGCGGTTACGGAGGGCAATGGCCGGGACTGACGCGCAGGAAATGAAACCAGGCGCTCCGCTTTTGCGGAGCGCCTGAAAATTATCGGAGCAAAGTGGAGATTCCCTCTTTACAAATTTGTTTTTTCTGGTATAATGAATCCGTTGTGAATTTATGGGCCCGTAGCTCAGTTGGGAGAGCGCTGCGTTCGCAACGCAGAGGTCGAGGGTTCGAATCCCTTCGGGTCCACCAACAGAGTCGGCAAATTTCGATCAGAAATTTGCCGACTTCCCTTTTTACAGATTCGTCAACACAGAGTACGCCGCCCTAAACGATAGAAAGCTTGCGGCGGTTTTTTGGGGCGCTTTGCGTCCTGGTGCGGAAGAGGGGATCTGACGTGAAAAACAAGCCGCTGAAACTCTCCCCCAATCAGAGCATCGCCCTGGGGTTTCTGGCCATTATCCTGGCGGGGGCGCTGCTGCTGATGCTGCCCGCCGCCAACCGGACGGGGCAGAGCCTGTCTTTTCTGGATAGCCTGTTCACCGCCACCTCCGCCACCTGCGTCACGGGGCTGGTGGCGGCGGATACCTGGACCCAGTTCAATTTGCTGGGGCAGATCATCCTGCTGGTTCTCATCCAGGTGGGCGGGCTGGGCTATATGACCATGGTGCTTATGGCCTCTGTGCTGCTGAAACGGAAGATCGGCCTCAAGCAGCGCTCGCTGATGGTGGAGAGCGTCAGCGCCCAGCGGCTGAGCGACGCGCTGGCCCTGCTGCGCTATATCCTGGGCGGAACCGCCGCCATCGAGGGCATTGGAGCGGTGCTGCTGGCCTTCCGGTTCGTCCCGGAGCTGGGCCTTGCCCGGGGGCTATGGTACTCTGTGTTCCACAGCGTGTCCGCCTTCTGCAACGCCGGTTTCGACCTGATGGGCTTCCGGGAGCCCTACAGCTCCCTCACCCATTACGTGTTTGACCCGCTGGTGAATGTGACGGTGTGCGCCCTGGTGCTGCTGGGCGGGCTGGGCTTTTTGGTGTGGCGGGACGTGTGGGAGAAGGGGATCCACTTCCGCCGCTACTCCCTCCACGCCAAGATCATGCTCACCGCCAGCGCCGTTCTGGTCATCGGCGGCACGGTGTTGTTCTGGGCGGCGGAGCGGGACAACCTGCTGGCGGGGATGTCCCCGGCTGAGCAGGCGCTGGTTTCCCTATTCCAGGCCGTCTCCCCCAGGACGGCGGGGTTCAACACCGTTGATTTGGCCCGGCTCACCAGTGGGGGCGGTCTGCTCACCATCATGCTGATGTTCATCGGCGCGGGCCCCGGCTCCACCGGCGGCGGCGTGAAGATCACCACTGTGGCGGTGTGCCTGCTCACCCTGAGAAGCTATGTCCGGGGCAGGCGGGAAGTGGGGGCCTTCAACCGCCGGCTGGACGAGGAGCAGATCCACCGCTCGGCGGCGGGGGTGACGCTGTATATGGCCTTCATTGGTTTGGGCGGCTTCCTCATGCTGGCCAACCAGCCCTTCCCCCTCCAGGACGCGCTGTTTGAGCTGTTCTCCGCCATGAGCACCGTGGGCCTGAGCACTGGCATCACCCGGGCGCTGTCCCCCTTCAACCGGGGGCTGCTCATCGTCATGATGTACTGCGGGCGCATCGGCAGCCTGTCCATGATGATGGCGCTGGCGGAGCGCGGGGCGCCCCGGGTGAAGGACCCGGTGGAGCATATCATCATCGGGTGACAAGGCAGCTCCCGCAGAAGCACCCTCGGCCTTTGTGGAGGGCGGGCTCTGGCCCCGTGTGTTTCACGTGAAACATTTGTTTGATTTCAAAAGGAGGCGGACAATATGGCGGCGACATTCCTGGTGATCGGCCTGGGCCGGTTCGGCAGCAACCTGGCCCTAAAACTCATGGACTCAGGCAGCGAGGTCATGGTCATTGACAGCGACGAGGAGGCGGTCAATCACATCGCCCCCTACGTCACCCAGGCCAAGATCGGCGACTGTATGGACGAGGAGGTGCTGCGCTCCCTGGACGTGGCCAGCTTCGACTTCTGCTTTGTGTGCATCAGCGACAATTTTCAGTCCTCCCTGGAGATCACCTCGCTGCTCAAGGAGCTGGGCGCCCCCATGGTCATCTCCAAAGCGGACAAGGACCTCCACGCCCGGCTGCTGCTGAAGATCGGCGCGGACGAGGTGGTGTTCCCCGAGCGGGACATGGCCCAGCGCACCGCCATGCGCTTCAGCGTCAACGGGGCGCTGGAGTACATCGAGCTGGCCCCCGGCTACGCCATTTTTGAGCTGGACGTGCCCGACCACTGGGCGGGCCAGACCATCATCGACCTGGACATCCGCAGGCGGTGGAACGTGAACGTCATCGGCCGCAAGGAGGACGGGGCCATCCTGCCCATCGACGTCGGCTTCCGCTTCAAGGCGGACACCCACATCCTGGTGGCGGGGCGGCCCGACGACGTGGCCAAGATGGTAAAATAGCCGCAAGCCGTGAAACGGCTTGCAGCTATGGTAAAATAACGATAGCCCTTGCAAAACCCGCAAAAAATGGTATACTATTGGAATCATCTTGTTTCCGCCCCGCAGGGGCAGAAATCATCAAAATCAGAAATTGAGGGAACGCATATGGAACGCATCACCATCGCCTCTGTTTTCGCCGACAGCGAGCGGCTGGGCGGCCAGACCGTCACCGTCATGGGCTGGGCCCGCACCATCCGGGACATGAAAACCTTCGGCTTCATCGAGCTGAACGACGGCTCCTGCTTCAAGAACCTCCAGATCGTCATGGACGCGGGTGTCCTGGACAACTATAAGGACATCGCCGGACAGAACGTGGGCGCGGCCCTCATCGTCACCGGCACCGTGGTGCTCACCCCGGAGGCCAAGCAGCCCCTGGAGATCAAGGCCGCCTCCATCGCGGTGGAGGGCGTGTCCTCCCCGGACTACCCCCTGCAAAAGAAGCGCCACAGCGTGGAGTACCTGCGCACCATCCAGCACCTGCGCCCCCGCACCAACCTGTTCTCCGCCGCCTTCCGGGTGCGCTCCGTGGCCGCCCACGCCATCCACTGCTTCTTCCAGGACCGGGGCTTTGTCTATATCCATACCCCCATCATCACCGCCTCCGACTGCGAGGGCGCGGGGGAGATGTTCCAGGTGACCACCCTGGACATGGAAAATCCGCCCCGCCTGGAGGACGGGTCTGTGGACTGGTCCAAGGACTTCTTCGGCAAGCGGGCCAACCTGACCGTGTCCGGACAGCTCAACGCGGAGAACTTCGCCATGGCCTTTGGCAGCGTGTACACTTTCGGCCCCACCTTCCGGGCGGAGAACTCCAACACCCAGCGCCACGCCGCCGAGTTCTGGATGATCGAGCCGGAGAT
>JAIEFH010000064.1 GCA_029067025.1 Oscillospiraceae bacterium
CCCCCGAGGCGCCCACACCGCCCACTGGCAGCGGCTGGGAGTTCGAGGCCGAGGTGAACACCGACGAGCGCCGGTTCTTCGCCGGGGGCGGCCCCAAGCAGCAGCGGGACGTGATCTACGGCTTTGGCTATGACAAGGCCAAGGGCGGCTTCTTCACCCAGTGGGGCGAGTGGAAGGGCGAGTGCCGGAACGGCGAGGAGGGGCGCGGCCCCCATTTCTCCGGTCAGGACTCCTCCATGGAGAGCAATGACGACGGCTCCTACTCCGTCTCCGCCCTGAGGGATCTGCGGGGCATTGTGGTGCAGACCATGGCCGGGGACGTGACCATCCGCGACACCGAGGCCCCCGAGGCCGGGGTCATCATCGACGGCGACGTGGACGATCTGGACGTGACCTGCTCCGCCGACGGCATCCTCACCATCCGGGAGGGCCGCACCGCCTCCTCCTCCTTCTTCTCCCGCCGGGGCATCGGCTCCGCCGACGTGGAGCTGTCCCTCCCCCGCCGCCGCTGGGAGCTGCTGAACATCACCACCGCCAGCGGCGATGTGGAGCTGGACGGCTGCTCTCTGGATGTCGACCAGCTCACCGTCAAAACCGCCAGCGGCGATCTCCACGCTTCTCTGCACGCCTGCGGGGAGCTGCGCTTCCATTCCGCCAGCGGAGACTTGGAGCTGGAGCTGAAGGACGGCTGCGCCGACCTCCGCGCCGAGACCATGAGCGGCGACATCAATCTCCACGGCCAGGTGGGAGACTCCCTGATGAAATCCGCCAGCGGCGACATTGAGATGGACGGGCTGGCTGTCCGCTTCCTAGCCAGCTCCATGAGCGGCGACATCCGGCTGGAGACCTCCCAACAGCCCCAGGTGATGGAGCTGTCCTCCAAATCCGGCGACGTAGAGGCCCGCATCCCCGACGCGGGGCCCTTCACCCTGCGGTATAAAACCGTCAGCGGCGACGCGAATTTCGCCTTCCCCTTCCAGTACCGGGGCGGCACAGCCGTCTACGGCGACGGCTCCGGCCCCGCCTACGTCATGACCACGGTCAGCGGCGATGTGGCGCTGGATCGGTACTAACAAAGAGCGCTGAGAAGCGAGCGCCCTGGCCGCTTCGAAGCGTGACTACTGAAAGGAGCAATCATCATGAAACGTCTTTACCGTACCACAAACTCCGACGCCGTCATCTGCGGCGTGTGCGGAGGCATCGCCCGTTACTTCAATGTCGATCCCACGGTCGTGCGCGTGGCCACCGTCCTGCTGGTGGCGTTCGCGGGCCTGTCCCTGTGGGTGTATATCATCGCCGCCCTGATAATGCCCAAGGAGTACTGAGTGCCCCAAAACCGGGGCCCCGGCAAAGCCGTCCTTTGGCTTTGTGGGGAGAGGAGGCACAGCGGAATGATTGAGCTTTCGCCGTCAGGCGGAAGCGAGAGCTATGGAGCTTGTGCCGACGAGATCGGCAGCACCACTGTCCGGCCGGGATGTTCTCCTTCCCCGGCCGGACAGTCTTTTTTTGCCCTGCTTCCCCTTGTAAAATTCCTATATGTATGATATGCTATTTCAAATCAAAATCAGACAGGAGGCTGCCTATCCCTATGGCCGACACCAACAAGATCCCCCAGCGCTCTGAAATTCCCGTAGAGCACACCTGGAACACTGCCGACATCTACCCCACCGACGAAGCGTGGGAAAAAGAATTCGACGAGACCCAGGCCCTGGCCCGCACCCTTCCCAGCTACGCCGGGCGGCTGGGCGAGAGCGCCAAGACCCTTTACGAGTACCTCACCCTGGCCTGGCAGGTGAGCGATCAGCTGATGAAGCTGTACAACTACGCCGCTCTGCGTCAGGACGAGGACACCCGGGTGGCCCAGTACCAGGCCATGGCGGGCAAGGCCATGAGCCTGTTCGTGGAGGTCAACTCCGCCACCGCCTTCGAGACCCCCGAGCTGCTCAAGCTCCCCGCTGAGACCCTGGAGCGGTTCTATGCCGACGAGCCCGGGCTGGAGCTGTACCGCCGGTATTTCACCGTCATCCAGGACAAAAAAGAGCACATCCTGTCCGACGCGGAGGAGAAGCTGCTGGCCGCCGCCGGCGAGATGGCCCAGGCCCCCGACGAGATCTACTCCAAATTCACCAACGCCGACCTCACCTTCCCCGACGCGGTGGACAAGGACGGCAACGCGCTGCCCCTGTCCCAGGCCACCTTCGTCCCCTACGAGATGAGCGAGGACCGGGAGCTGCGCCGCTCCGCCTACGAGCAGTTCTACGACACCTGCGGCCACTTCCAGAACACCGCCGCCGCCGTGCTGAGCGCCGAGGTGAAGCAGCGCCAGTTCTTTGCCACCGCCCGGAAGTACGAATCCCCCCTGGCCGCCGCCGTCAGCTCCACCCGGGTGCCGCCCGAGGTGTACCACAACCTGGTGGACACGGTGAACGCCAACCTGGACAAGCTCCACCGCTACGTTACCCTGCGCAAGAAGCTGCTGGGTGTGGACGAGCTGCATATGTACGACATCTATGCCCCCATGGTGTCCGGCGCGGACAAGGTGATCCCCTTTGAGGAGGCCAAGTCCACGGTGTACGACGCCCTGGCTCCCATGGGCGAGGACTACCGGGCCATTATCAAGGAGGGTTTTGACAACCGCTGGATGGACGTGTACGAGAACGTGGGCAAGCGCTCCGGCGCGTATATGAGCGGCGTGGTGGTCCACCCCTACGTCCTGCTCAACCAGAAGGACAATCTGGACAGTATGTTCACCATGGCCCACGAGATGGGCCATGCCGTCCACTCCTACCTCAGCAACAAAACCCAGCCCTCCGTCTACCGGAACTATGTGATCTTTGTGGCCGAGGTGGCCTCCACCTGCAACGAGGCCCTGCTGATGGAGCACCTGCTGGGCAAGACCCAGGACAAGCGGGAGCGGGCCTGGCTCATCAACCACTTCCTGGAGCAGTTCAAGGGCACGCTGTACCGCCAGACCATGTTCGCCGAGTTCGAGCTGCGCTTGGGCGAGCTGAACGCCCAGGGCGTCCCCCTGACCGCCGAGCTGCTCAGCGCCGAGTATAAGGCCCTCAACGCCAAGTACTTCGGCCCCGACATGGTCACCGACGACCGCATCGCCCTGGAGTGGGTGCGCATCCCCCATTTCTACTACAATTACTACGTGTACCAGTACTCCACCGGCTATTCCGCCGCCATTGCCCTGTCCCGCCGCATCCTGAAGGAGGGGGCTCCCGCCGTGAAGGACTACTGGCAGTTCCTGTCCGGCGGCTGCTCCAAGGATCCCCTCGACCTGCTGAAGGGGGCCGGTGTGGACATGGCCAGCCCCAAGCCCGTCCAGGACGCTCTGGATCTGTTCGGCGAGCTGCTGGACGAGATGGAAGCCATAGCGCGAGGATAGGCGCATAGGGGAGCTTGGACTGGAGCCGTGGGCGGGCCATAGGCCCGCTTAGGCCTGGGGCGGCAAAGCCGCCTAACGGCGAGGGCGAGCGGCGGGCCGCACAGCGGCCCAAAGACCAGCCCGAGTCGGAAGGAAAGCGACCCGGCCATGCGCCCAATTCGAGCGTGAATACACCGCAAAAAGCCCCCGCCAATTGGCGGGGGCTTTTTCTATGCTTTTATGCCGGGTGCTCAGCCCTTGGCGGGCACATTCTTGGTGGCCACAATGTCCACCCCGGTGCCGCACACGTCGGGCACCACCACCTGGCCGATGGCCACGGGGGCGACCAGCTCAATGCCCTGGAGGGCCTTCACGCAGTCGAAGATCTTCCCCTTGGGGATGTCGCTGGCGGTCTTGACGGAGGCCATGGCCAGCGTGCCGCCCTTCACCTTCACCGTGCTGGTGACGATGCGGGTAGGGTTGGTCAGTTCCTTTTTCGCGTAGGCCTCGCCCCGGGGGCAAGTATTGCCGGACACGGACTTGACCTCGCCGCCCTCCATTGTCACGGTGAGCGGGCAGCCCAGCGGGCAGTTGATACAGATCAGATTCTTCTCTTCCATCTCTTACGCCTCCTCCAGGGTCACGGTGATGCCTTCCGCCTCGGGGTGATCGGTCAGCAGACTGGTCTTGAGGATCACGGTCTCCATCTCGCCGGGGGCCAGCACCGGGCGCTTGCGGCTGAAGATGCAGGTGTCCCCCGCGTAGACCGCCACCTTTTTATTCTTGTATACGTTGCCCACCCGGAACCGCAGGGTGACGGTGTCCCCGGCGGCGTCGGGCCGGATGGCCACGGGCACGGTGTAGCGCACGCCGTTCTCGCACTTCACGGGCAGGGACTTGTGGGTTTCCTCCTTGCAGCCGGCGGCGATGTAGTCGGCGGCGTGGCGGCCGGCGGCCCCGGCCTCCTCGGACACGTAGTCCACCAAGTCATGGACGTGGAGTACGTTGCCCGCGGCGAACACGCCGGGGATGCTGGTCTCCAGGCTCTCGTTGACGGTGGGGCCGTTGGTGATGGGGTTCAGCTCCACGCCGGCGGAGCGGCTCAGCTCATTCTCGGGTATGAGGCCGCAGGACAGCAGCAGGGTGTCGCACTCGTAATGCTCCTCGGTGCCGGGGATGGGACGGTTCTTTTCGTCCACCTGGGCCAGGGTGATGCCCTCCACGCGCTTCTTGCCCTGGATGTCCACCACGGTGTGGCTCAGCTTCAGGGGGATGCCGTAGTCGTCCAGACACTGGACGATGTTCCGCTTCAGGCCGCCGGAGTAGGGCATCAGCTCGGCCACCACCTGGACCTTGGCGCCCTCGAAGGTCATGCGGCGGGCCATGATGAGGCCGATGTCGCCGGAGCCCAGAATGACCACTTTGCGCCCGGGCATATAGCCCTCCATGTTCACCAGCCGCTGGGCGGTGCCGGCGGTGAAGATGCCGGCGGGGCGGTAGCCGGGGATGTTCAGCGCGCCCCGGGGCCGCTCCCGGCAGCCCATAGCCAAGATGACCGCCTTGGGGTGGAGCTGGAACAGGCCGTCCTCCCGGTTCATGGCGGTAACGGTCTTGTCCGCCGCCAGATCCAGTACCATGGTGTTCAGCTTATAGGGAATCTCCAGCTTCTTCACCTGCTCAATGAAGCGTCCGGCGTACTCGGGGCCGGTGAGCTCCTCCTTGAAGGTGTGCAGGCCGAAGCCGTTGTGGATGCACTGGTTGAGGATGCCGCCCAGCTCGTTGTCCCGCTCCAGGATCAGGATGTCGCGCAGGCCCGCCTCGTGGGCGGCGACCGCCGCGGCAAGCCCCGCAGGGCCGCCGCCGATGATGACAAGTTCATATTCTCTCATGGTTCAGCCCCTCCTTAGATGGCATCCTTGTTGACGCCCACGATCAGCTCGGAACCCGCGCCCGACTTGGTGATGGCGCTCTGATCCAGACCCAGCTCACGGGCCAGGATCTCCATGACCCGCGGCGAGCAGAAGCCGCCCTGGCACCGGCCCATACCGGCCCGGACGCGGCGCTTCACCCCGTCCACGCTGCGGGCGCCGGGCACCCGGTGGATGGCGTCAATGATCTCGCCCTCGGTGACGGTCTCGCAGCGGCAGATGACAGTGCCGTAGGCGGGATTTTCGCGAATCAGGGCGGCGTGGGCCTCGTCGTCCAGCCCCTTGGGATCCAGAATGCCCTTGCGCTTCGGGTCGAAACCGGGATCCTCCTCCAGGCCCAGAATGTCCTTCACGATGCCGGACACCATCCTGCCGATGGCGGGGGCGGAGGACAGGCCGGGGGACTCGATGGCGGCGCAGTCCACAAAGCCGGGCTTGATTTCGCCGATGAAGAACTCATGGCGGGCCTCATGGGCGCGCAGTCCGGCGAAGCTGGTGATGGTCTGGCGCAGGGGCACGTTCTTCACCGCCATACCGCACTTGGCGCGCACATCGTCCAGACCCGCCTGGGTGGTGGAGGTACCCTCTTTGTCCTCGATGTCGATGGCTGTGGGGCCAACGATGATGTTGCCGTGGACGGTGGGGGCCACCAGCACGCCCTTGCCGTACTTGCCGGGGAGCTGGAAGATGGTGTTCTTCACGTGGCCCTGGGCCGAGTGGTCCAGCAGGAAGTAGTCGCCCCGGCGGGGGACGATGGTCATGGTGTCGTCCGCCACCATGTTGTGCAGCTTGTCGGAGTACAGTCCGGCGGCGTTGACCACCACCTTGGCCTCCACGTCGCCCTTGGGGGTGGACACCTTCCAGCCGCCGTCGATCTTCTCGATGTTGGTGACCTCGCTGTCGAACTGGAACTTCACGCCGTTGTGGGCGGCGTTCTCCGCCAGGGCGAAGGTCAGCCCGAAGGGGCACACGATGCCGCCGGTGGGGGCGTACAGCGCCGCCACCGCCTCGTCACTGATGTTGGGCTCCATGGCCGCCAGCTCGTCCCGCTCGATGATGCGCAGGCCCTCCACGCCGTTGGCCACGCCATTCTCATACAGCTTGTTCAGGGCGGGGCGGTCCTCCTCGCTCATCATGACCACCAGGGAGCCGTTGTTCTCAAAGGCGAAATCCAGCTCCTGGGCCAGACCGGGCATGATGCGGCTGCCCTCCACGTTCAGCTTGGCCATGAGGGAGCCGTGGGCGGCGTCGTAGCCCGCGTGGACGATGGCGCTGTTGGCCTTGGAGGTGCCGCAGCACACGTCCTCTTCCCGCTCCAGCACCAGCACGTCCGCCTTATACCGGGAGACCTCCCGGGCGATGGCGCAGCCGGACACGCCCGCGCCGATAATGACGATATCAACCATGCAGGTTTCACTCCTTTTGCGTCTAATATTTGCCAATGTCTCATAATAAGAGCCGGACAGCCCGGTTCAACCCCATGGGGGTTGGGCTGCCCGGCTCACAGCGTACTCATCACTCAGCATGAGAGACCAGGGGATATATACGGCCCGCGGGGCCTCTTTCCGGACGGTCAGTCAACGTACTGAGCTCCGATCAGGTCTTGGACGGGAATTAATTAGATCACGAACACACCGGCGTTGCCCAGGGCCATGAACAGCAGGACGGCCACAACGGCGCCGATGATGGGGCCGACGAGGGGAACGATGGCATAGCCCCAGTTGGAGTCGCCCTTGCCCTTGATGGGCAGGAGCTGGTGGGCAATACGGGGGCCGATGTCACGGGCGGGGTTCAGGGCGTAGCCGGTCAGGCCGCCCAGGGACATACCGATGGACACGATGATGCCGAACACCAGCAGGTTGCCGACGCCGTCGGGAGCAGCTCCGGGAAGGCCCTTGATGGCGAAGACCAGCACGAAGGTGGCGACCGCCTCACAGAAGATGTTGCGGGGCAGATTGGGGACGGACGGGCCGGTGGAGAACACGCCCAGCTTGGTGCCGGGATCGTCGGTGGCGTCGAACTGATCCTGGAACATCAGGTAGACGATGCACGCGCCCACGAAGGCGCCGGCAAACTGGGCGGCGATGTACACGGGCACCTCAGCCCAGGGCTGCCACCCACCCACCGCCAGGGCGATGGTCAGGGCGGGGTTGAAGCTGGCGCCGGAGGCCGCGCCGAAGATGAACGCGGGCACCATAACGGCAAGGCCCCAGGCGATGGTAATCTGGATGGAGCCGGCGCCCTTCATGCCGGACTTGTTCAGGGTGACGTTGGCGACCACGCCGTCGCCCAGGATAATGAGCAGCATCGTGCCAAAGAATTCGGCCAGGAATTTCACTAACATGGATAAAACCCTCCTCTTTTATTTCTCTGTACCGGGCGGATCCGCTCAGATCCGCCCGGCAACAGATAGCGGACACGTATCAAACCATGCGGCGCTCAGGCCGCGAAGCGTCGGGACTTAGTCCTCCTTGGCCCAGCCGTAGGAACACTTGACGGCCTTGCTCCAGCCCTTGCAGCGGGCGGCGCGATCGTCCTCGGTGATGGCGGGCTCGAAGGTGCGGTCAATGGCCCAGTTCTTGATGACGTCCTCTTTGCTGGACCAGTAGCCCACGGCCAGACCGGCCAGGTAGGCCGCGCCCATGGCGGTGGTCTCCACGCACATCGGGCGGTTGACGGGCGCGCCGCTGATGTCGGCCTGCATCTGCATGAGCAGGTTGTTGGCGGAAGCGCCGCCGTCCACCTTCAGGGCGGCCAGGTTGATGCCGGAGTCGGCCTTCATGGCCTGGAGCACGTCGTTGACCTGATAGGCCATGGACTCCAGGGTGGCACGGATGATGTGGTACTTATTCACGCCGCGGGTGATGCCCACGATGGTGCCGCGGGCGTACTGATCCCAGTGGGGGGCGCCCAGGCCGGTGAAGGCGGGAACCACATAGCAGCCGTTGGTGTCCTTCACCTTGCGGGCCATGTACTCGGAGTCGGGGGAGGTGTCGATGAGGCGCATCTCGTCGCGCAGCCACTGGATGGAGGCGCCGGCCACGAAGATGGAGCCTTCCAGAGCGTACTCGACCTTGCCGTCCAGGCCCCAGGCGATGGTGGTGACCAGGCCGTTGTTGGAGAAGACGGGCTTCTCGCCGGTGTTCATCAGCAGGAAGCAGCCGGTGCCGTAGGTGTTCTTGGCCTCGCCGGGGGTGAAGCAGGTCTGGCCGAACAGAGCGGCCTGCTGGTCGCCCGCCGCGCCGCCGATCTTGATGGGGCCGCCGAAGAACTGGGGATCGGCCTCGCCGTACACGCAGCTGGAGGGCTTGGCCTCGGGCAGCATGGACTTGGGGATGTTCAGCTCGGCCAGGATCTCGTCGTCCCACTCCAGGGTGTTGATGTTGAACAGCAGGGTGCGGGAGGCGTTGGAGTAATCGGTGACATGGACGCGGCCACGGGTCAGCTTCCAGATCAGCCAGGTCTCCACGGTGCCGAACAGCAGCTCGCCGCGCTCAGCCTTCTCGCGGGCGCCGGGCACGTTCTCCAGCAGCCAGCGGACTTTGGTGCCGGAGAAGTAGGCGTCGATGACCAGGCCGGTCTTGGCGCGGATCTTGTCAACCAGGCCCTTCTCCTTCAGGGAGTCGCAGTACTCGGAGGTGCGGCGGCACTGCCACACGATGGCATGGTGGATGGGCTCGCCGGTGTTCTTGTCCCACACGATGGTGGTCTCACGCTGGTTGGTGATGCCGATGGCGGCGATGTCCGCGGCGGTGACGTTCAGGTTCTTCATGGCCTCCTGAGCGACCTCAAGCTGGGTGGACCAGATCTCCTCGGCGTCGTGCTCAACCCAGCCGGGCTTGGGGAAGTACTGGGTGAACTCCTTCTGAGCCACACTGCACATCTCGCCCTTCTCATTGAACAGGATGCAGCGGTTGCTGGTGGTGCCGGCGTCCAACGCCATGACGTACTTTGCCATACTCGTGTTCCTCCTTTAAAATTAAGTCGTATTTGTGAAAGCAGGCCGTTCGCTCCTGCCGGTTCCGGCTCCGGGCCGCTGGTGAGAAAGCCGCGCCCGGCTCCGAAATACACTTCGCTAAATTTTATTATAGCGGCTGGCTGGGAAAAAATCATTCGACAACCTGAGCCAATTGTATGAATTTTATAGTTTTTATTTTGTCGCCCGGTTTGTTTTGTATAAATCGTCAGGATTCTGCCGGTCAGCCCGCCCGAACCTGAAGGCACAGCTCCTCCGCCGGACGCAGCACATCCAGCAGGCCGTGGAGGCAGCAGCGCACCTCGCCCCAGTCCAGCGCCTTGCGTGAGACGCACAATTCGACGAAATAGCCCACCAGGGCCTTGGTGTGGTAGTTCACCACAAACACCTGCTGCCGGGGGAGCGTTTCCGGGGCGTCGGTCAGGAACAGCAGGCGGCTCATCCGGGGCCGCACCAACTCTTCGCAGAAATTCCGCGCCAGCTCGGGGTTGGAGGCGGCAAACACCCGGCGGTAAAACGCCCGATCCTCCTCGATCAGCGCCAGCACCCGCAGGCACCACTCCTCAAAGTCCAGCTCCGGGTCCTCCCGAAGGGGGTCGCCCAGCTGCCGTTCACACATCCAGGCCAGCACATCATAGATGTCCTGGAAATGGTAGTAGAAGCTCTGCCGCTTCATCTGAGCGCCTTCCATCAGATCCTGCACCGTGATCTTGCTCAGGGGGCGCTGGCACATCAGCTCGCGCAGAGCCCGGGCAATCTTCAGCTTCGTATTACTGCACATTCCGTTAAACTCCTCTCCTCCGGCGCGGCGCGCCAATTCCCCATAACCGCCTAACTTAATGAATGCGGCGCCCGTCCCATTTTAGAACCAAAAAGAGCGCAGGAAATACGGCAGCGGTTTCCCACTGTTCGCCCCTGTGCCCTTATCTCAACGGTTGCTATTCAATTGGCTCCTGCCCTCGGAGGATTTGCTGCTACATATAATCTAGCACATCTGCAAAAGAAAAGCAATCTTTTTCCCCTTTCTTCTGTCAAATTCGACAAAGCGCACAAAGCACACCCTCCATTTTTGAAAAAACAGACAAAAAACTCCGCCGCCAGGCCCAAAATCCTGGCAGCGGAGCTTTTGCAAACATTTTGTTAAAATTTTGTCAGCAGGGTGGTAAGCTCCGCCACGGTCTTGCCGCCGGGAACGGTGGTATCCCCGTTGAGTACTGTCAGCGGCACCCGCTGGATCTGGTATTTGGACACCAGGTCTGGGTACAGGTTGGCGTCGATCATGTGGGCGGTGACCAGAGGGTTCTCCCATGCCACCCGCTGGGCGCTCGCCACCAGCTGGGCGCAATGGTGGCAGGCCAGGGACACGCACACCCGGATGTCTACCGGCTTTTTGATTTTTCCGATGTCCTTCATGGTGGGCTTGTCCAGGGGCTTGGCGGCTCCGCCCGCGTTGAGCAGGGCGGCGGCGAAGCCGGTGATCTCCTTGCCCCCCGGCACACCGTGAAATACCATGCGGCCAAACTCCCCCCCGGCATAAATCCCGGTGGCGGGCAGCAGGGAGGCGTCCAGCAGCCCGTCCACCCCGGCATCCTCCCCGGGGCGCAGGAATTTGCAGCTCAGTTTGGGCGACAGCCCCGCGACGTGGTTCAGGAACGCCGCCATCTCGCCGCTCTTCTCATCCTCCCCCACCAGGCATACCATGGCGACCGGGGCGGTCAGCTTGTCCAGAAGCAATTTGAGCTGGCCCTCCAACTCGGGGGCGATCAGCGGGCTCTTAGCGGGGTAGGCATCCGCTTGCAGCGCCATACGATCCTCACCCTCCTTACAGCAGGCCCACCAGATCCAGGCTGGGGGTCAGGGTCTCCTCGCCGGGGTGCCAGTGGGCGGGGCACACCTGGTCGCCGTGCTCATAGACAAACTTGGCGGCCTGGAGCTTGCGCAGCAGCTCCTCCGCATTGCGGCCGATGCCCATGTCGTGGATCTCGTACAGCGCGATCTTCCCCTCGGGGTTGAGCAGGAAGGTGCCCCGCAGGGCCTGCCCGTCCTCCTCCACCAGCACGCCGAACTGGCGGGCCAGCGCCCCGGCCGGGTCACCCAGCATGGGGAAAGGGATGGCCTTGATGGTGTCGGAGGCGTCCGCCCAGGCCTTGTGGACAAAGTGGGTGTCCTCGCTGACAGAGTAGATCTCGCAGCCCTCGGCCCGGAAGCCCTCGTACCGCTCAGCCAGGTCTTTGAGCTCGGTGGGGCAGACAAAGGTGAAGTCGGCGGGATAGAAGAACACCACCGACCAGTGCCCCGTCAGATCCTCTTCGGTAAAGGGGCGGAACTCCCCCTGGTGGTAGCCCATGACAGAAAAGGGCTCCAGCTCCTTGCCGATCATATGCGCCATATCACATTCCCCCATATCACAAAAATTTCCGCCGGTCTCATCCGGCCATTTTCAAACAACTTTAGTGTAAGAATACCAAATTTTCTCCGCCTTTGCAAGCATATTTCCCAAAACTTTGCCCCTCCCGCCC
>JAIEFH010000065.1 GCA_029067025.1 Oscillospiraceae bacterium
CTTGCCCCGCCGTCCGGCGTGGAGCCCGTCCCGCCCCATCTGGAGCAGGCCCAGGAAGGCCAGCAGCGCCCCCACCGCCGTGGCGATGGTGAGCACCCCGTTGTTGCTGGGGGGCTGAACCTTGGCGGCTATGGCGGCCCGATATGCCTGCCACTGGCCGATCCCCGTTTTCAGCAAAAGGGGAACCGATGCCACCGTCACAAACGCCGCCACCACCACCAGGATGGGGTACACCGGATCCCCGGCGTCCAGAAACACCATGTCCCACCGGTGGGCCTGGCCCACTGTCCAGGGCCGCTTGGACACCGGCTGGTAGGTGGTCAGGATCAAGAACCACGCCGCGGCCATCACCAGCAGGCACGCCAGGGTCACGCTGGCCGGAGCCATGGGAATGGACAGGCCGGTATCCGGTTCAAAGGCGGAGGCAAGCTGCCATTTCCGCAGGGCGGCGGCGGTAAGGGACGCCGCCAGGGTGCAGATGAGCCAGGGCGCCCGCCCGGAAACGCTTTTCTTCATCATGTTCATGGTTCACAGCCCCTTCCAGTGGTGGAACGGGAACAGCACCACCAGCCCGTGCCCGATGACACACCGCGTGTCCACCAGGCCAATGTCGGGATAGCGGCTGTCCGCAGAGTTGTTGCGGTTGTCCCCCATGACAAAGATGTATCCCTCCGGCACGGTCACATGGTTGATTCCCTCGCCATAGTGGGGGACAAACATCTGCTCCTTGATATAGTCTTCCTCCAGGGCTACGCCGTCCACGTAGACGGCGTTGGCGTCGTAATCCACGTCCACCTGCTGGCCCGCGGTGGCGATGACCCGCTTGACGATGGAGTCCTCCTGGTAGTTCTCCTGGGTGAGCACCACCACGTCCCCCTGCTTGGGGGTATAACCCACCGACCACACCAGGATCAAGTCCCCGCCGAACAGGGTATTCTCCATGGACGGGCCGCTGACCACGATGATCCGCGCCACGAAGGTGAACAGCATCACGAACGCACCCATCATAATCACCAGGATCCGCATATTCAAATACAGATCCCGCCCGTCGGACGCCTCCCGGCGCAGCTTCGCCCCGGACTGCTCTCCGCCCTCCTCCGAGGGGGTCTGCCCGGGCTGGAGTTCCTCCGGGTTCTGTCCTTCTTCCACTTTAGTTTCCCGATTTTCCATTTGCTCAGCTCTCCATCTCGTCCGCGGCCCTCAGTGCCGCCGGGTCGTCATATACCATCTGGAACTGGCGCGCGTCCATGGTCTCATGCTCCAGCAGGAATTGGGCCACCAGCTCCAGCTTGTCCCGATCCCGCTCCAGGATCTCCCTGCATCTGGCGTAAGCCCCGTCCAGCAGGGCCTTGACCTCCTCGTCGATGAGGGCGGCGGTCTGCTCGGAGTAGGGCTTGGCCTGGGCCATTGACCGGCCGATGAACACCTCGTCGTGGCCGGTGGTAAAGGTGGCGTGGCCCAGCTTTTCGCTCATGCCGTATTTGGTCACCATGTCCCGGGCGATGGCGGTGGCCCGCTGCAAATCGCTCACCGCCCCGGTACACACAAAGCCCAGGGCCGTCTCCTCGGCGCACCGTCCGCCCAGCAGGGTGGACAGGGTCTCCACCAGCCGCTGCCGGGTGACGTGGTCCCGGTCCTCCTGGGGGCGGTTGATGGTCATGCCCGCCGCGTCCCCCCGGGGGACGATGGTGATCTGCTGCACCGGGTCCTGGGTGGGCAGGGCGTGGCTGACCACGGCGTGGCCCGCCTCGTGATAGGCGGTGATGCGCTTATCCTCCTGGATCTTTACCCGGCTGCGCTTCTCCGGCCCGGCGATGACCTTGATGACGGACTCCTGCACGTCGGCCAGGGTAATAAAGGGCTGGTTTTTCCGGGCGGCCAGCAGGGCGGACTCGTTCATCAGGTTTTCCAGGTCGGCGCCGGTAAAGCCGGTGGTCTCCCGGGCGATCTCCTTTAAATCCACATCCTCGGCCAGGGGCTTTTTCCGGGTGTGTACCCGCAGGATCTCCTCCCGGCCCTTCATGTCCGGCCTGCCCACGTACACCTGCCGGTCAAACCGGCCGGGGCGCATCAGGGCGGGGTCCAGAATGTCCTGCCGGTTGGTGGCGGCCAGCACGATGACCCCCTCGTTGGCGGCAAAGCCATCCATCTCCACCAGAAGCTGGTTCAGGGTCTGCTCCCGCTCGTCGTGTCCGCCGCCCAGGCCCGCGCCCCGCTGACGGCCCACGGCGTCGATCTCGTCGATGAACACGATGGCGGGGGACTCCTTCTTGGCCTGGTCGAATAGGTCACGGACGCGGGACGCACCCACACCCACGTACAGCTCCACAAAGTCGGAGCCGGAGATGGACAAAAACTTCACCCCGGCCTCCCCGGCCACGGCCTTTGCCAGCAGGGTCTTGCCGGTGCCCGGCGGGCCCACCAGCAGCACCCCCTTGGGGATGCGGGCCCCCAGGTCAATGAACTTCTGGGGTTCCTTGAGGAAGTCCACCAGCTCCCGGAGCTCCTGCTTCTCCTCCTCCGCCCCGGCCACATCGGCAAAGGTGACGGCGTTGTCCCCGCCGTCCACAACGCGGGCGCGGCCAAAGCGGCTCATGCCGCCCTGGCCTCCGCTCCCCTGAGACGCCTGCTGCCGGGCGCTGAGCAGCATCCACAGCAGCAGCACCAGCACGGCGGACACCGCGCAGGGCAGCAGCACAATGAGCCAAAGGGGCATCTCGTACTTCTGCTCAAAGTCGTAGTATTTCAGCACACCCCGCTGGTACTGCTCCTCAAAGAGCGGCCCCAGCTCCCGGCGGAACGCGTCCACATCCGCCAGGGCGTGGCGGTAGGTGGTGCCGTCCTTCAGTTCCATGGTCAGCACGCCGCTGTCGCTCACGGTGAAACGCGTCACCTGCTCCTGCTGGAAACAGGTAGTGACGGTGGAGTAGGACACATAGCCCTTCCTCCCACCGGCGAACACCGTCAGCCCCCACAGCAGGAGCAGCACCACGATCGTGTATGGAATGATACTTCTGAATTTGTTCTGCTTCAAAACGGTCGTTCTCCTTTGGGGGCGGCTTTTATCCGCCCGTTAATTGCCATTGTCACGCTTCGCACCCTCCGCGACGGCGTCTAAGCCGCCTGCTCCCAGGTGCTCAGCGCTTATTTTTCGTACACCGACGGCTTTACCACGCCCACATAGGGCAGATTGCGGTACTTCTCGTCATAATCCAGTCCGTAGCCCACGATGAAGGCGTCGGGGATGGTGAAGCCCACATAGTCGGCGGTGATGGGCTTGGTGCGGCGCTCCGGCTTATCCATCAGGGTGCAGATGCGGATGGAGGCGGGCTTCCGGGCCCGGAGCACATCCATCAGGTAGTACAGGGTGTTGCCCGAGTCCAGAATGTCCTCCACGATGATGAGGTCGCGGCCCTCAATGGAGTCGGACAGATCCTTTTTGATCTCCACCTGGCCGGAGCTGACGGTGCCCGCCCCGTAGGAGGACACCACCATGAAGTCCACCGTCACGTCCAGGTTGATGGAACGGGTCAGATCGGCCATGAAAATATAGGATCCCCGCAGAACGGACACCAGCATGGGCATCCGCCCGGCGTAGTCCGCGGTAATCTGCCCGCCAAGCTCTTTTACCCGCTGGCGAAGCTCTTCCTCGGTGTACAGAATCTGCTCGATGTCGCGATGGATCATAACTCATTCTCCTCTACTTTTAAAATGATATGCAGAGCGGGCGCGCCCGGCGCCGCCAGACAGACTTTTTCCGGGCCGAAGCCGCCCACAGCGGCCACCCGTTCCCCCTGCGCCAGCACGGGGACCAGCCCCCGCCGGAAAGCCGGAATTCGGCTTTCAATCATCAGCCGCTTTACGGTTTTTTCTGGCCGTTTGCCCAGGGTGATCCGATCCCCCTCCCGCCGGGGGCGGATGAGGTAAGGATCAGCTTTCAAATAGAACTCCCAGGGACTGATATACGCCTTTTCAGGGCATACCGCCGGATCGCACCGAATGCTCCAATCCCCCCAGCGGTTCTCCCCTTCCGCCAGCTCCACGGACGGCGGCGGTTCAGGCTCCGGGCCGGCGGAAAACACCAGCAGATCGTACTGCCGCCGGACACTGCCGCCGGGCACGTCCAGCCGGGCGGAGGGGTCCTCCCCCCCGGCCAGCTCCAGGATAGCGTCCAGATGGACGGCCTCACCCCCCAGCCCCGCCTGTTCCAGCAGCGGGTTGCAGGCCCGCAGGGCCAACGGCCTGGGGGCGTCCGCCAGCACCCGGGCGGGGATGGCGGCCCCTTCTGGGATGTCCAGCCCCTGCTCCGCCAAACGCGCGGCCTGACGGGCCAACTCGTCCTCGTCCTCCCGCAGGCGGCGGGCGGCGGCGGCGATGTGAGCGGCGGCCTGTGGGTTCAGCTCCTCCAAAAGCGGGAGCAGTTGGTGCCGCACCTTGTTCCTGGTATACGTCAGATCGGTATTGGTCTCGTCCTCCACATGGGGGACGTTGTGTTCCTTTAAATAGGCTTCGATTTCCGCCCGGGTCACCGCCAGCATGGGCCGGACGATGTCCCCCCGGCGCTCGGGAATCCCCGTCAGGCCCTTCAGCCCGCAGCCCCGGATCAGGTTCATCAGCACCGTCTCGGCGTTGTCCCCTGCGTGGTGGCCGGTGGCGATGAGGGAAAGCCCCTCCTGCTGGGCGGTCTCCTCCAGAAAAGCGTACCGCAGCGCCCGGCCCGCCTCCTCCACGGACAGGCCCTCCCGCCGGGCGAAGCCTTCCACATCGGCATGGCCCACAGAGATGGGAACCTCCCGCTTTCCGCACCAGTCCCGGACGAAATCCTCGTCCCGCTGGGCGGTGGGGCGCAGGTGGTGGTTCAAATGGGCGGCGCAGACCGTCCAGCCGTATTTCTCCCTGCCTTCCAGCAGGCGGCACAGCAGATACATACTGTCCGCCCCGCCGGACAGGGCGCACAGCACCCCGGCCCCCGGGGGGATCAGGTCAAACCGGAAGGGTTCTCCCATGCTACATATCCTCGTCGTCATATTGGTAGGCCAGGTTGCGGAAGGTGGTGAATTCCGGCCTCCACTCCAGCATGACGGTGCCCGTCTCGCCGTGGCGGTTTTTGGCCACGATGCACTCGGCCACATTGGGGTTCTCCGTGTCGTCCTCGTAGTAGCTCTCCCGGTAGAGGAAGAGCACGATGTCCGCGTCCTGCTCGATGGCGCCCGAGTCACGCAGGTCGGACAGCATGGGGCGGCGCTGGCCGGTGGAGCGGCTCTCATTGGCGCGGGAGAGCTGGGACAGGCAGATCACCGGCACGTTCAGCTCCTTGGCCATGAGCTTTAAGGAGCGGGACATATCGGACACGATCTGCTGCCGGTTGTCGCTGCTGCGGGTCGGCCCTCCGGCGGAGGTCATGAGCTGGAGGTAGTCCACGATCACCAGCCCCAAATCGTCGATGCGGCGGCACTTGGCGTTGATGTCCGCCACCGACAGGGAGGCGTCGTCATCAATATACATTTTGGCTTGGCTGAGGGATGCCACCGCCATGGCCACCCGGCTCCACTCGTCCTCGCCGGCGATGCGCCCGGTGGACAGCTTTTTGTTGTCCATAAGGCACTCTGTGGACACCAGGCGCATACCCAGCTGGGCGCGGCTCATTTCCAGCGAGAACACTGCCACGCTCTTGCCCGAGTGCTTGGCCGCCTCCACGCCGATGTTCATGGCCAGGGACGACTTGCCCACGCCGGGGCGGGCGGCCAGGATGATGAGGTCGGAGTCGTTCAGGCCCGAGATGCGCCGATCCAGATCCACCAAGCCGGTGGAGATGCCGGGGAACTCGTCCCCCGCCGCCTGGCGCTCCTTGATGGCCTCCCAAACCTCATTCATCACCGAGGAGATGTGGCTCATCCCCCGGGCGGACTTGCCCTGGCGGATGGCGTAGATGCGCTGCTCGGCGGCCTCCAGGATCTGGGCTGCGGTGCCGTTCTCGGCCCGCACCATCTCCCCCAGCTCCCCGGCGGTCTCCCCCACCCGGCGCAGCACCGACTTGTCCGCCACGATGTCCACATACTCCATTACGTTGGCGGCGGTGGGGGTGATCTCCATGAGCTGGCGCAGATAGGGCACGGTGGCGGTCTCGTCGTACACCCCGGCCTGCTTCATCCGATCCACCACCGTCACCGGGTCGATGGTCTCAAACCGGCTGAACATGGTAAACAGCACCTGGAACAGCTCCCGGTTGGGCCGCATATAGAAGTCCTCGGGGCGCAGGCGCTCCATCACCGCGCTGACGCACCGCTCGTCGATGAGCATGGAGCCCAGCACCGCCTGCTCCGCCATGACGGAGTGGGGCATCTGCAATTCGTTCAGTTCCTCGCCGGGCATTCAGTGCTCCTCCCTTCAAAGCGGCGTTGTCACGCCGCGAAGCGGCCAGGACGTTTCGGCCGCTTCTCCGCGCTTCTTACTTATCCTCAATCACCAGCAGATTAATGACTCCGGATACCTCGCTGCCCAGCTTGCACTTCACCTCAAACGTGCCGAAGGACTTGATGGGGTCGCTGAGCACGATCTTGCTCTTGTTCACGTCGATGCCGCACTGGGCCTTCAGCTCGTCGCTGATCTCCCGGCTGGTGATGGAGCCGAACAGCCGGCCGCCCTGGCCCGCCTTGGCCCGGATCTTCACCTGGCATCCCTTGAGCTGCTGGGCAGCCGCTTCGGCGGCTGCCTTCTCCTCGGCCAGACGGGCGGCCTTAGCCTTGTCCTGCATCTTCATGGTGTTGACGTTCTCGGCGGTGGCCTCCACCGCCAGCTTCCGGGGCAGGAGGAAGTTGCGGCCATAGCCGTCGGACACCTCCACCATCTGGCCCTTCTTGCCCTGGCCCTTCACGTCCTGCTGTAAAATGACTTTCATGATTTGGTTACCTCCTATCAGATCCGGGCAGATGCCCGCCTCAAGATTTAAGTTTCGTTCGGCTTTTCCTTGCCCTTGTCAAAGTAATTATCCAACGCGGCGTGGAGCTCGTCCAGCACCTGGTCCACCGTCTTGCCGGGGATCTGGGCCCCGGCGGCCCCGGCGTTGCCGCCGCCGCCCAGTGCCTCCACAATCACCTGCACATTGGTGCTGCCGATGCTCCGGGCAGACACGATCACCCGCCCCTCGTCGTCTGGATACAGCACAAAGGATGCCCCGATGCCCGCGATGTTCAGCAGCTCGTCCGCCGCCTTGGCCGCAGTCACCCGGCCCACCGCGTGATCCGCCGCCGCGATGGCGATGTCCTCATGGTACATCCTGGCGTTCTGGATGATGCCGTATTTGGCCACCGCGTCGGACAGGTTGGTCTGAAACAGCTTGCGCACCTCGCCGGTGTCGCCCCCCGCCCGGCGGAGCATGGCCGCCGCCTCAAAGGTGCGCCCCCCGGTGCGCATGGTGAAGTTCTTGGTGTCCAGCATCAGCCCCGCCATCAGGGCCTCCGCCTCTCCGGGCAGCAGGTCGCTGGACTCCATCAGATAGCCGATCAGCTCCGTCACCAGCTCGCTGGCGGAGGAGGCGTAGGGCTCGTGGAAATTGAGATCCGCCCCCTCGATGTAGGTGGCCGCCCTTCGGTGGTGGTCGATGACCGCCACCTTGTTGCAGGAGTCCAGCAGCTCCCGGCTCTGCACCTGCTCGGGCCGGTTGGTGTCCACCACCACCAGCAGCGAGCGGGAGTCCGCCCGGAGCATGGCCTCCTGGCTGTCCAGAAACACGCCCTCGTACTGGGGCATTTTCGCCACCCGCTGGTAAAGGTCGTCGGCGGGGGTACTCACATGATCCCGGACGATATAGTGAGGCACGTTTCTCATTCGCGCGATGGCGCACACGCCCACCGCCGCGCCCACGGCGTCAAAATCGGGGGCCTTGTGGCCCATCACCATGACGCAGGAGGCGTCCGCCACCAGTTCGCCCATGGCGGAGGCCATGACCCGGCTCTTCACCTTGGTGCGCCGCTCGGCCTCTTTGCTGCGCCCGCCGAAGAACTCGAAGGTGAAGCGGTTCTTCACCACCGCCTGGTCGCCCCCACGGGACAGGGCCATCTCCACCGACAGGTTGGCAAAGCGGTACAGCTCCTCGAAGGTGTCCCCGTCCACCCCCACGCCGATGGAAACGGTGGCGGGGATGCCGGCGGGGTTGACCACCTCCCGCACGCTGTCCAGCAGGGAGAACTTGTCCTCTTTATAATCGGCCAGATACTGCTCTTCAAACAAGAACAGGTAGCGGTCCCGATCCAGGCGGCAAAAGACGCCGTGGGTCTCCCCGGCCCAGCGGGACATCCGCTGGCTGATCTCGCTGAGCATGGCGGAGCGGATGTTCTCGTCCTGGCTCTTGATGGCGTCCTCGTAGTTGTCCAGCAGCAGCAGGGCCAGCACAGGCCGGGTGGCCTTATAGATGTCCCGGGTGTCGGCCAGGTCGGTGACGTCCAGCCAGTAGGTGGTGGCCAGCAGGCTCTCCTCCCTGCCCGCCGCGGGGCGGGCCATGTCGCCGAACACCTGGTAGCGCCGCCCGCCCAGCTCCACCTCCTGAGGACACTCGCTCTTGCCCTCCAGCAGCCAGCGGCTGTCGAAGTTGGGGGCCAGATCGGCCAGCTTGGTGTCAAACATCCGCTCCTGATCCCCGGTGAGGCGCAGGAACTGGTCGTTGGACCACACCACCTCGTCGGTGTCCGGTCGGAACATCACCATGGGCAGGGGGCAGTTGAGGGTGCTGTCCCGGGTGGCCTGATCCATGCTGTCCATCAGTTCCTTCAGGTACTGGTTCGCCTCCCGCTGCCTGCGGATGGTGGAGGCCACGTTGCCCAGGGCCAGCACCGCCACGATGACCAGCTCCGCTGCCGCCGCCTCCCGGTGTCCCAGCAGGGCGGTAACGCCGGCAAAGGCCAGCATCACGGCAAAGCACAGCCCAATGCGGGGAGCTGTCTGCTTCAGCTTTTGATACACCTCGTCCACCTCTTTCCGTCTGCCGTCCGGCAGGGAGCCCATTCCATAGATAATAGATTATACCAAAATAAAAACACAAAAACAAGGGTACACGTCAAATCCGCACACTGATAATTTTTATTTCAAATCAAGGGTTGATAAGTTGGCAAAGGAATGATAAAATCTCTGATGAAAATGGGAGGGATTGGCCCTATTGCTTCCTCCCGGACAAGTAAGAGAGGTGAAGTGTTATGTCTTTAGAGGCCATCCAAAAGGTCACTGAGGCTGAACAGGCCGCGAGGGAGCGGCGGGCCGAGGCGGCGGAGGAGGCCAAGCGCATCGTAGCCGAAGCGGAACGCGCGGGCAGGCAGCTCATTGCCGACCAGCGTGCCCGCGCGGAGCAGGAGGTCAAGGCCATGCTGGCCGAGACCGAGACACAGGCCGAAAAGAAGGCGGAGCAAACGCTGGCGGACAACGCCGCCCAGTGCGAGGCGCTGAAGCAGGCCGCCCGCCAAAACCTTGACAAGGCCGCCGGCCTGATTGTCGGAAGGGTAGGGAACAGCTGATGGCCATTGTCAAAATGAAACGGCTGCGGCTGCTGGCCCTGCGCCCCGAGCGGGAAAAGCTGCTCCACGCCCTCCAGAGCCTGGGCTGCGTGGAGATCCGGGAACCGGCCATCGACCTGAGCGACCCTAAGTGGGAGGGCCTTGCCAAGCCGGAATCGGCGGGGCTGGAGAAGGCCCGCGAGCAGAGCCTGCTGCTCAGCGGCGCCCTGGACGTGCTGCGCAGGTACGCACCCTCCAAGGACGGGCTGTTCGCCCGGCGCCCCGAGGTCACCGAGGGGGAGCTGTTTGACGAATCGGCGTATGCCGAGGGTCTTGCCGCCGCCCGCCAGGTGATGGAGGCGGAGCAGGCCCTGGCTGCCAAGACGGCGGAGAAGGCCAAGCTCCAGACCCAGCGGGCGTCCCTGGAGCCCTGGACGTCCCTGGACGTGCCGCTGGAGGAGGAGGGAACGGCCACCGTGCCCGTCCACTTCTGCTCCGCGCCCCTCAAAACCGACTTCGCCGCCATGGAGGCGGCGGTGGGCCAGGCCACCGAGCTGGCCCAGCTCGTCCGCGCCGGCAGCGACCGGGAGCTGCAATACTTCCTGCTCATCTGCCACCACTCCGCGCTCACCGAGTGCAACGAGGCCATGCGGCCCTACGGCGCGTCCCGGGTCACCCTGCGGGGCTGGACGGGGACGGCGGCGGAAAACGCCGCCAAGCTGGACAACCGCGTCGCCGCCCTGGAGCGGGAGGAGGAGCAGTGCCGCGACGGCATCGCCGCCCTGGGCGAGAAGCGAAACGCGCTGCGCCGCTGCGTGGACCGGGCGTCCCAGGAGATCAGCCGGGAGGAGAACAAGGCCCGGCTCATCGACACCGACGCCACGTTTATCCTGGTCGGCTGGCTGCCCGCCGAAAACGAGGCCCAGCTCCAGACGGTGCTGGGCGGCTTCCAGTGCGCCTGGGAGACCGCCGATCCCACCCGCGATGAGTACCCCGAGGTGCCCATCAAGCTGAAAAACAACCCCGTCACCGCGCCCTTCAACGCCATCACCGAGATGTACGCCATGCCCGCCTACGACAGCGTGGACCCCAACCCGCTGATGGCCCCGTTCTTCATCCTGTTCTTCGGCTTCATGATGAACGACATTGCCTACGGCCTGCTGATGGTGCTGGGCACCGCCCTGTTCCTGTCCAAGGCCAAGCCCAAGGGCGGCATGAAGAACATGATGGCCATGTTCTTCATGTGCGGCATCAGCTCCATCTTCTGGGGCTGCCTCACCGGCGGCTTCTTCGGCGACTTCCTGCCCAAGCTCTTTGAGCTGACCGGGGCCTCTGTCCCAGGCTATTACGAGGCCGGCGCCTTTGTCTGGTTCTGGAAGCCCCTGTTCACCCCCATCAACGACATCATCCTGGTGATGATCGGCTCCATGATTTTGGGCGTCATCCAGGTGTTCACCGGCATGGCGGTCAGCGTGGAGGAGAAGTTCCGCCACGGCAGCGCCCTGGACGCCATTACCCAGGAGATCGCCTGGTACTGCATCCTCATCGGCGCGGCCATTGCCATCGCCGGTTCGGCGGTGCCGGGTATGCCCGCCATTCTGGGCACTGTGGGCCTGGTGGTGCTGGTGCTGGGCTTCGTGCTGCTGCTGGTGGGCAACCTGATCCGGGCCAAGGGCCTGGGCGGCGTCATCGGCTTCGGCGGGGACATCTACAACGGCGTCTCCGGCTACTTCGGCGACATCCTGTCCTACCTGCGCCTCATGGCCCTGATGATGGCGGGCAGCATCATCGCCTCGGTGTTCAACACCCTGGGGTCGGTGTTCGGCCTGGTTCCCTTCATCATCGTGGCCATCATCGGCAACGCCCTGAACCTGGTGCTCAACCTGCTGGGCTGTTATGTCCACACCATGCGTCTGCAATGCCTGGAATTCTTCGGGCGCTTTTATCAGGACGGCGGCAAGCCCTTCCGTCCTCTGGCAGTAGAAACCAAATATGTCGATATTTTGAAGGAGGAAATGTAAAATGGTTGCTTTTTTTGAAATGATTGGTGGTCAGGCTCTGGCCTTCATCGGCTTTGCTCTGGCTGTCGGCCTGTGCTGCATCGGCTCCGCCAAGGGCACCGGCATGGTGGGTGAGGCCGCTACCGGCTGCCTGTCCGAGACCCCCGAGCACTTCACCAAGTGCATGATCCTGCAGGCCCTTCCCGGCACCCAGGGCCTGTACGGTCTGGCCGCCGGCTTCTTCGGCCTGTTCACCCTGGGCTTCTTCTCCGGCAATCCCGCCACCCTCTCCGTGGCCGACGGCTTCTCCGTCCTGCTGGCCTGCGTGCCCATCATGCTGGGCGGCCTGCTCTCCGCCATCGCCCAGGGCCGCGTGGCCGCCGCCTCCATCAACATCGTTGCCAAGAAGCCCGACGACTACATGAAGGGCGTCATCATGTGCGGCATCGTGGAGTTCTACGCCATTCTGTCCCTGGTAGGCACCATCCTCCTGCTGATGAACGCGCTGTAATTCGGCAACGATTTGATTTCAGAAAGGCGGTAAGCCAAATAAATGAACGGAATTGAAAAGATTACCGCACGCATCGCAGAGGACGGCAAAGCTGAAAACGACGCCCTGCTGGCTCAGGCCCGCGCCCAGGCGGCGGAAGTGACCGCCAAGTACCAGGCCGAGGCCCGCGCCGCGGCGGACGAGATCCTGGCCCAGGGCCGCAAAAACGCCGAGGCCCGCGCCCGCCACCTGGACTCCACGGCCCAGATGGAGTGCCGCAAGGCGGTGCTGGCCGCCAAGCAGGACGTCATCGAGGAGGCCTTCCAGGCCGCCCACAAGAAGCTGCTGAACCTGCCCCAGGCGGAGTACGTCACCTTCCTGGCGGGTCTTGCGGCCAAGGCGTCCGTCACCGGCAAGGAGAAGCTGATCTTCTCCGCCAACGACCGGGCCCAGGTGGGCAAGGACGTGGTGGCCGCGGCCAACAAGAAGCTGGCGGCGGGCAAGCTCACCCTGGCCGAGGAGACCCGGCCCATGGACGGCGGCTTCATCCTCAGCGACGGCGCGGTGGAGGTCAACTGCACCTTTGACACCCTCATCCGGCTCCAGCGCGGCGCGCTGGCGGGCGAGGTGGCCAAAGCGCTGTTTGACTGACCGGCCCCTTTCAAACTAGACTGAAAGGGGGAAAAACCTTGTCAAAAACGAAGAAGATCAAACTGAAGGAAAACGATTTCCTGTCCATCTCCGCCCGGGTGCGGGTGCTGGAAAACCGGCTGCTCACCGCCGAGCGGATGGAGCGGATGATCGACGCCAAGGACGTGAACGACGCGGCCAAGGTGCTGGGCGAGTGCGGCTACCCCGACCTGCCCGAGGTCACCCCCTCCGCCCTGGAGGCCATGCTGGCCGACGCCCAGGCCGCCCTGTTCGCGGATATGGGCAAAGCGGTGGGCAACGACGCGCTGATCGACGTGTTCCGCTGCAAGTACGACTACCACAACGCCAAGACGCTGGTGAAGGCCGAGGCGCTGAAGCTGGATCAGGATAAGCTGCTGCTGGGCGGCGGACGCTACAACCCCGCCGCGCTGGCGGAGGACTACCGCCGGGAGGACCTGCGCGCTTACGCCGACACGTTCCGGGAGGCCATCGGCCACGCCCGGGAGGTGCTGGGCTCCTCCGGCGACCCCCAGCAGGCTGACTTCATCCTGGACCGTGCCTATTTCCTTGAGCTGTCCGACCTGGCTGAGCGGTCCGGCAGCAAGTTCCTGGCGGGCTACGTCACCACCCTCATCGACGCCGCCAACCTGCGCTCCGCCGTCCGTGCCGCCCGGCTGGACAAGGGCGGCGAGTTCCTGCGCCAGGTGCTGGTGACGGGGGGGAGCGTGCCCCCCGCCGAGATCGCCAAGGTCAAGGGCACCGAGCTGGGCCGCGTGTTCAAGGACACCGCCTTCAAGGCCGCCGCCGAGGCGGGGGCCGCCCTGGCCGTACCCAACGGGGGCGCCCTCACCGACTTCGAGCGCCTGTGCGACGACGCGGTGATGGACTACCTGGCGAAGGCCCGGATGATCCCCTTCGGGGAGCAGCCCGTGGTGGCCTATCTCTACGCCCGGGAGGCGGAGGCCACCGCCATCCGCATCATCCTCACCGGACGCATGGCGGGCATCGACGGCTCCACCATCCGGCAGCGCCTGCGCCGGGCCTACTGTTAAGGGGGGAGACTTTATGGCAAGCAGCTATCAGATCGCCGTTCTGGGCGATAAGGACAGCGTCATGGGCTTCAAGGCCCTGGGGCTGACGGTCTTCCCCGCCGAGAGCGTGGAACAGGCCCGCGCCACCCTGCACCGCATTGCCAAGGAGGACTACGCGGTGGTCTACCTCACCGAGCAGTTCGCCGCCCAGATGGAGGCGGACATCGCCCGGTACAAGGACGAGCTCACCCCCGCCATTATCCTCATCCCCGGCAAAGAGGGCAGTCTGGGCATGGGCATGGCCAACATCAAGAAGTCCGTGGAACGGGCGGTTGGCGCAGACATTCTGTAATAACAACGACCTTAAGAAAGAAGGTTTTAAAGCCTATGGGAAAAGTAGTTAAGGTCTCCGGCCCCCTGGTGGTGGCCACCGGCATGGCGGACGCCAATATGTCCGACGTGGTGCGCGTGGGCCCCGAGCGCCTGATCGGTGAGATCCTCACCATGAACGGCGACTCCGCCTCCATCCAGGTGTACGAAGAGACCTCCGGCCTGGGCCCCGGCACCGAAGTGGTGACCACCGGCTCCCCCATGAGCGTGGAGCTTGGCCCCGGCATGATCGAGAACATCTATGACGGCATCCAGCGCCCGCTGGAGAAGATCATGGAGAAGGTCCACGGCAACAACCTCCCCCGCGGCGTGGAGGTGCCCGCCATCGACCTGGAGAAGAAGTGGGAGTTCACCCCCGTGGCCAAGGCCGGCGACGCGGTGGTGGGCGGCGACATCATCGGCACCGTCCCCGAGACGCCGGTGGTGCTCCACAAGATCATGGTGCCCCCCAACCTGAAGGGCAAGCTGAAGAGCGTGGTTGCAGCCGGCGAGTACACCGTCCGCGAGACGGTGGCCGTGCTGGTCAAGGAGGACGGCACCGAGGTCAATCTGTCCATGAGCCAGCGGTGGCCCGTCCGTATCGGCCGCCCCTACAAGCATAAGTACCCCCCCATCAAGCCGCTGTCCTCCGGCCAGCGTATCGTGGATACGTTCTTCCCCGTGGCCAAGGGCGGCACCGCCGCCATCCCCGGCCCCTTCGGCTCGGGCAAGACCGTGATGCAGCACGCCCTGGCCAAGTGGTCGGACGTGGACATCGTGATCTATATCGGCTGCGGCGAGCGCGGCAACGAGATGACCGACGTGCTGCGGGAGTTCCCCGAGCTGGTTGACCCCCGCACCGGCGAGACGCTGATGAAGCGCACGGTGCTCATCGCCAACACCTCCGATATGCCCGTGGCCGCCCGTGAGGCGTCCATCTACACCGGCATCACCATCGCCGAGTACTTCCGCGACATGGGCTACGACGTGGCCGTCATCGCCGACTCCACCTCCCGCTGGGCCGAGGCCCTGCGCGAGATGTCCGGCCGTCTGGAAGAGATGCCCGGCGAGGAGGGCTACCCCGCCTACCTGGCCTCCCGCCTGGCCCAGTTCTACGAGCGCGCCGGCTCCGTGTCCTGCCTGGGCTCCGAAGAGGATCGCCGGGGCAGCCTGACCGCCGTGGGCGCCGTGTCCCCCCCGGGCGGCGACCTGGCCGAGCCCGTCTCCCAGGGCACCATGCGCATCGTGAAGGTGTTCTGGGCCCTGGACGCCCAGCTGGCCTACAAGCGCCACTTCCCCGCCATCAACTGGCTGACCTCCCACTCCCTGTACCTGGACTCCCTGAAGCCCTGGTTTGACGAGAACCTGGGCCGCCAGTTCCTCCAGAACCGGGAGCAGGCCATGAGCGTGCTCCAGCAGGAGGCCAGCCTGAACGAGATCGTGCAGCTCGTCGGTAAGGACTCCCTGTCTCCCAACGATCAGCTCACCCTGGAGACTGCCCGTATGGTGCGCGAGGACTTCCTCCAGCAAAACTCCTTCGTGGACATCGACTCCTTCTCCACCTACGACCGGCAGGAGAAGCTGCTGGCCATGATCCTGGACTACGACAAGCTGTGCCGGGACGCCATCGCCAAGGGCGCCCCCGCCGCCAAGCTGTTTGAGATCCCCGCCCGTGAGCGCATCGGCCGCGCCAAGAGCGTGCCCGCCGACGAGTACGCTCAGGTGTACGCCGACATCTCCGCCTCCATGGAGAAGGAGATCGACGAGGTCGTCAGAAAGGCAGGTGAGGAGCTGTGATCCGAGAGTATAGAACCATCCAGGAGATCGCGTCCCCGCTGATGATGGTCAAAATGGTGGAAAACGTCACCTACGACGAGCTGGTCGAGGTGGAGCTGCCCGACGGCTCCATCCGCCGGGGCAAGGTGCTGGAGGTCAACGGCGACACCGCCGTGGTGCAGCTCTTCGAGTCCGCCGCCGGCATCAACCTGGCCCAGTCCAAGGTCCGCTTCCTGGGCCACCCCCTCCAGCTGGGCGTGTCCGGCGATATGCTGGGCCGCGTGTTCAACGGCATGGGTGTGCCCATCGACGGCGGCCCCGCCATCCTGGCTGAGGAGTACCGGGACATCAACGGCCTGCCCATGAACCCCGCCGCCCGTGACTACCCCGACGAGTTCATCCAGACCGGCGTGTCCACCATCGACGGCCTGAACACCCTGGTCCGCGGCCAGAAGCTGCCCATCTTCTCCGGCTCCGGCCTGCCCCACGCCAACCTGGCCGCCCAGATCGCCCGTCAGGCTAAGGTTCTGGGCGACGACGCGGGCAACTTCGCCGTGGTGTTCGCCGCTATCGGCATCACCTTCGAGGAGTCCGAGTTCTTCGTCCAGGAGTTCAAGCGCACCGGCGCCATCGACCGCACCGTGCTGTTCACCAACCTGGCCAATGACCCCGCCGTCGAGCGTATCTCCACCCCCCGTATGGCGCTGACCGCCGCCGAGTACCTGGCCTTCGAGAAGGATATGCACGTGCTGGTCATCCTGACCGACATCACCAACTACGCCGAGGCCCTGCGTGAGGTGTCCGCCGCTAAGAAAGAGGTTCCCGGCCGCCGCGGCTTCCCCGGCTACCTGTACACCGACCTGGCCACTATGTACGAGCGCGCCGGCCGCCAGCTGGGCAAGCCCGGCTCCATCACCATGATCCCCATCCTCACCATGCCCGAGGACGACAAGACCCACCCCATCCCCGACCTGACCGGCTATATCACCGAGGGCCAGATCATCCTGTCCCGGTCGCTGTACCGCCAGGGCATCAATCCCCCCGTGGACGTGCTGCCCTCCCTGTCCCGTCTGAAGGACAAGGGCATCGGCGCGGGCAAGACCCGTGAGGATCACGCCAACGTGCTGAACCAGCTCTTTGCCGCCTATTCCACCGGTAAGGACAACAAGGAGCTGATGTCCATCCTGGGCGAGGCGGCGCTGACCCCCACCGACCTGCTGTACGCCAAGTTCGCCGACGAGTTCGAGAAGCGCTACGTCAACCAGGGCTATGAGGAGAACCGCTCCATTGAGGACACCCTGGCTCTGGGCTGGGAGCTGCTCAGCATCCTGCCCAAGGCGGAGCTGAAGCGTATCAAGACGGAGTATATCGAGAAATATCTGCCGAAGAAGGACCAGTAAGGAGGGGTTGTAAACATGGCAAACACCGTGGTCAACCCCACCCGAATGGAGCTCACCCGCCTGAAGGGCAAGCTGAAAACCGCCCAGCGGGGCCATAAGTTGCTCAAAGATAAGCGTGACGAGCTGATGAAGCAGTTCCTGGACACCGTGCGGGAGCTGCGCGCCCTGCGCACCCAGGTGGAGGAGGATCTGATGCGCGTCCACAGCTCCTTCACCGTGGCCTCCGCCCTCATGAGCGCCCAGGCCATGGAACAGGCGCTGATGTACCCCAAGCAGTCCGTCGAGCTGACCATGACGTTTAAAAACGTCATGTCGGTGAACGTGCCGGAGTACCACTACCAGACCCGCACCGACGACACCGGCGACATCTTCCCCTACGGCTTTGCCGCCACCAGCGGCGAGCTGGACGGGGCGGTGGCCGCCCTGGGCGAGGTGTTCCAGAATATGCTGAAGCTGGCCCAGACCGAGAAGGCCGCCCAGCTCATGGCGGAGGAGATCGAAAAAACCCGCCGCCGCGTCAACGCGCTGGAATACGTGGTCATCCCCGAGACTCAGGAGAACATTCGGTATATCACCATGAAGCTGGACGAGAACGACCGCTCCACCACCACCCGGCTGATGAAGGTCAAGGATATGCTCCTGGCCCAAGCCCAGGAGGAGCGGCGCGCCGCGGACGCCAAGGCCATAAAGGCTTTCGGGAAATCGGGAGAAGAAGCGGCAGAGGTTTAAAAGGTAGTCATACCGCTAATTTACCGCTTCTAAAAGATACCCTAGAAAGGAAAAGATGGTACTGCTTGGGAGAAGTCCTAAGCAGTACCATCTTTTGTGCTCATGTTTCAAAAGTTTCAACTTTTTTGAAGGTTACAGGTAATTTGCTTTCATTTCCTTTATCAGTTCATCGTAGGTAATCACATGAACACCTCGAGATGAGGACAGCATCTTTCGCCATTGTTCATGAGATGCATTTTGAGAGCCACCGACTACCAATTTTAAAACCGGATTATAATATTCAATTCCCTCACGACGAAAATGATCCCGAACAGGTTGTTGTTGTAAAATATCATAATAATTTCTAAGTTGTTCTATTGCTCCACTGATTTCATGTGAAAAGACCGGAACGCCCCGATAAGTTGAAGATAGCCTTATTTTCTTTTTCAATTCGATGAGTTCCCAATCATTTATAGCACTATTGTGTATCATTATATCAATACGTCGCTTTTTTTCAGCAATATCCAGTTCAGGAAAACTCAAACAGACTTCGGATTGTATAGCATCATATTTATAACCAAATATGTGCTGATAGTGTTCAATGATAAACTCGCTTAATAACCGTTCTGAAGGATTTGAGTTAAGAAGGTTTTGAAATTCTTGAATAATATAATTGGGGTCTCGAGTTACTAATTGGGAATAAAATATGTCCCCAGATATTTGTCCTACACCTGCCGATACATATTTTCCTTGACGTATCTGGTTTACTTCATACCTTCCATCTGAATATTCTATGGATAATTGCGTATGCGTTTTTTCCATCTGATCCAATGCGTTAATTACATCTTGAGGCTCATTTTCAACATAACTATAAGGGCTACCAATTCCTACATCCCTATCTAAAATGAAGGCTCTTTTACCAAAGCCAAGTGAATCAATCATTTTTTCATATTGATGATACGCAATATCTACAAAAAATTCTCTGCTTGGGCCCAAAATGTGAGTAAAAAAATACCAACCACATATTCCGACATCACTTATAAACCGGGGCCCTATTTGATAAGTCATTTGTTTTTCTGCAAATTCTGATACGATCGACTTTAACTTCTTTCTTGTAATAGGGTTATCAAATGGAATAAGGTTGGGATCAGAGAACAACTCATATGGTAAATATTCTAATAAAAAAACTTGTGCTTCATTAACCGGACTTATCAGATTAGTAGGAACTCTAGCATATAAAGCCATAGAAGTTGATTGGCATGGCTTTAACTCTTTACCATAAGTACAGAATAGCATTTTTTGGCAAAAGGTTTGAAAATCGGACTCTGACAAAGTTCCAATCTTTTTAATTAATTGTTCATTATTCATGCTCGAACACCTTCTCTATCTGGCTATTTCGCATATTATACTAAATAGCATTTGAAAAGTCGAGTTTTTCTTTAAAATTTATTGCATCGGCAAAATCTGGATGTTTATTTTCTAATATAATATATAGACAACTTTATGTGAAACTCTCTATGCAGTATGAAAACATTCGTTTTGTAAGGAAGTAGCAAATTAAATTGCTTCAAAAGAAAGTAGGAATAAATGAAACAGAGCGCCAAAAAGGTGTTGCAAAAGTTGCAAATAAGCATTATGGGACAGGCTCCCCCTAGGAAATGTTCCAAATGTCGAAAGGTATAGCTTTCGGGATGGGCATTTCGGGAGTGTGCTTTTTAATACGCTTCAAGTGTTCTGATTCATTTACTATTCTTGTTAAAAGGAGCGGTTACAAATGAAAGTTGGATATGTGAGGATTTCGACAAAAGAGCAAAACACAGCTCGCCAAGATGTACTCATGGCAGAACTGGGAGTTGAAAAAGTTTATACTGACCGTATGAGCGGCAAAAGCAAAGAACGCCCGGAACTGCACAAGATGATGGATTTTGTCAGAGAAGGGGACACTTTAATCGTGGAGAGTATTTCACGCTTTGCAAGAAATACTCGTGACCTTTTAGATTTGACCGCAACACTGGACGCAAAAGGTGTGCAGTTTATCAGTAAAAAGGAGAACATAGACACCCATACACCAGCGGGAAAATTCATGCTGGCGGTCTTTGGTGCCTTGGCTGAACTGGAGCGGGAAAATATCCTTGAACGTTAGGCCGAAGGAATAGCGATCGCCAAGGCAGAGGGCCGCATGAATGGCAGACCGAAAAAGGCAGTTGATACCTTTGAAGGTGTTTACCTTGACACAAAGGAAGGAAAAATTTCAGCCAGTGAGGGAGCGAGACTATTGAAGATTTCTCGCTCTACATGGTATAGAAAAGTGCGTGAATATGAGGAAGACAACCAGATAATTGATATTTGAATATAAAAGGGAAAAAATTGTTGATACAGTACAGGTAATATACAAAATGTCAAGAGGACAGGGCAACAGCCCAACCGAACGAGAAAGACGAACCTTGTCAATTGAATAGTGCGCTCAATCCCCATTTACAAAACGTAGTTTCTTCTTGACAATATCTTTCTTCACACTACAGAAAGGGGGTGGTATATACAAATGGGGAATTGGGCGCACACCTGCCGAAACTTGGGGGATTGTTATGACAACTAATGTTAATGATTTGCCGCTGGTGCTTACACCTGTTGATATAGCCCGCATACTAAGGGTCTCGAAAAATGTTGCATATGAAAAAATCCATAGCAAGGGTTTCCCTAAACTCAAAGTGGGGAATTAGTATCGCATCTATCGGGAGAAGTTTATCGAGTGGATGGAAAACTCTGGAGAGACAGCAGCTTAAAAGTTTCAAAAGTTTCAACAACATATAATATTGAAAGGAAGTTTTACTATGAACGCTATGAACAATTTGGACCTTCAAGTCACTAATCTGGCTAACGCAGTACCCGCAGAGGAACAGGCTGTTGAACAGGTGCAGACTGAATTGCCACCTCTCACAGTTGTTTTACCTCCTCGTCCAGCTGAGCTTGCACTATCTGAGGAAGAGCAGGCAATTGACCCGGGAGAGACAAATGATGAATCTTACGTAGTGAGAAAGTATGGGGTCTTGGCAACAATTGACGGTATGGCAAACATTCAGTCAGTCTTTGATAATAGGCTCTATGCGTCTGTCAGCGTTGACGAAGAAGGAAACCGCTCAATCATATTCTGTGAAAAGTACAGCGCTGGCACTTTTTCACCCAAAATGAGGGTATCCCAAGGCGACCTGCATATGCTACAGATGTACAATACAACCTCACTAGCACCATTAGCGGTCAAAATGAAAAACCACGCCGCAAAATTCCTTTTGGAATTGAGCAAGGACTACTTGGACAAGTTTATGCTACCCGGTGTTTTGAGGCTGGTGTCGAGATTAAAGCGGTCAGTCAGCAGTTGGGGCACAAGAACGTCAAGACTACTTATAATACCTATGTCCACCTTTTGGAGGATACCAAGGAGAAAGAGATTGACAAGCTGGATGGTATCGACAAACTGTTAGCATGAGCAAAGAAACCCGGTAGCTCTAGTCAGGGCTACCGGGTTTACCGCATTTTTACCGTTTCTAGGCTGGGAATAGCTGTGAAATGATGGGACTAGTTGGGAGGTTAGGGGAGAAAAGGCGTTGACAAATGGGACTACTTGGGATAGAATAGCACTAGCTAACAGGTGTGCCCCATAAAGGTCAAGGATATGCTCCTGGCCCAAGCCCAGGAGGAGCGGCGCGCCGCGGACGCCAAGGCCATAAAGGCTTTCGGGAAATCGGGAGAAGAAGCGGCAGAGGTTTAAAAGGTAGTCATAAGGAGACCCACCATGTTACACCCATTCAACCGCAAAGAATTGTTCAAAACACCCTCCGCTCAGGATGCAGCCCGGGCCTGGAGCATTCTCCGGGCCAATGGCATCCCCTACGCGGTGACGACCAAGGGGACGGGAGTTGCACTCCGGCGCAGGATGGATCTGGCTATCGTCTCCAAGAATTACAACGGGGCGACCAATTACAACGACGCGGTGGACTCTCTGAACTACCTCTATGTGATCTACGTCCACCGAAAGGACTACCAGCGGGCCATGGAACTGATCGGTTGACGCAGGTCAATAGTATACTGCCGAAACAAACCTTAAAAAAGAAGCGCCCCCGCCGATGGCGGGGGCGCTTCTCTTTTATTTTGATAAAATCTCACCTTGCCCGGGCAAAGGTCAGGCCCACCACGGAAGCCGCGCCCGCCTGCCGCAGGGCGGCGGCGCACTCCCACAGCGTGGCCCCGGTGGTGACCACATCGTCAATGAGGACAATCCGCTTCCCCGCCAAGTCCAGCCCCGGCAGAGCGCGGTAGGCATCCTTGACGTTGGCCTTTCGGGCTTCGTCCTCGCTGATCTCCGATTGGACGGCAGTGGCCCGGACTTTTTCCAGCGTGCTTTCCACGCTCAAGCCCGCCAGCTCCCCCACCCGGCGGGCCAGCAGCTCCGCCTGGTCATAGCCCCGTTTCCGTTTCCGCTTTGGGTGCAGGGGCACCCAGGTGATGAGATCCACCGATTCCTCCCAGCGGTCTTGGAGGCACTGGGCCATCAGCAGGCCAAACAGCTCGGCATGGCCCCGGCCCCCGCCGAATTTGTAGCGGTGCATTCCCGCGCGCACGCCGTCCTGATACCACAGCGGCGACAGGCAGATGCCGCAGGATTCCACGGTCTTGGCATCATCGGGTCCGGTCCAGGGCAGCTCCTCCTGGCAGGAGGCGCACCAGCCCTCCTCGCCCCGCTCCAGCACCCGTCCGCAAAAGGGGCACTTTGGCGGATAGAGCAGGTCCAGCAAAAAGCGGAGCGGCCTCATTGCTCCTGGTCAGGCAGGCCAATGGGGCCATGCTCTTTTTCAAACTCCCTGACACATTGATTGACCAGATACAAAATCTGCCCGCTCATGGAACGGCCCTCATAGGCCGCCACAGACTGAAATTTGTCGTGAAGCTCCCGATTCATCCGAATGCTGAGGTATGCTTTATCGTTCATTGGCGCGGCCTCCCAAATGTCTCAGTAAAAGCATTGTACACTGATTTCCCCAGAAAATCCAGCTATTTTTCTAAGGCGCGGGCAAAGAGTCTCAGAACCGACAAAAAACGCTGTACTTTTCCCATCAGGTGTGATATACTTCCTCAAGCGGCTCCTCCCCGGGGAAGCGCTGAGCCGTCGTGAGCAGCGCGGATGGAGCGAAGCGAAGGCAAAAGCTCAGTTGCCGCATAGCGGCGGCGGGTTTTGCCTGAGTCGCAGCGAAGCCGCGCGTCGCGAACAGGCGAAGCGTGACAATTCCGGGTTGAGTTGAGCCTTTTGAAATTGGCGTAAAGCGCCTGAGCGGCGCTTTTTGATCGGCAGAGCATTGGGTGGCATCGGCTGCGGGGCCAGGCGCCGCCCCACCGGCGAGACAGGGCCGGGCGGGCGGAGGTTTGGTCTGCACAGCATACGCGGCGGCTGACCGCGTATTTTGCCATGTCCAATACCCTCTTCCATCTACATAGGGACGAAAGGCGGGGCCTGTCCGGGTCCGGCCGCGATTCCTTGCGCATTCATTATCAACATAACAGAAAAAAGGAGTATTTATGGCAGAAAAACTGAAAATCATCTCTCTCGGCGGTCTCAACGAGATCGGCAAGAACCTCACCGTCTACGAGTATGGAAACGACATCATCCTGGTGGACGTGGGCATGGGCTTCCCCGACGACGATATGTACGGCATCGACGTGGTCATCCCCGACTTCACCTACCTGATCCAGAACCGCGACCGCATCCGGGCCATCTTCATCACCCACGGCCACGAGGATCACATCGGGGCCATCCCCTACCTCATGCGGGACGTGAACGCCCCCATCTACGCCACCCGGATGTCCGCCGGCCTCATCAAGCTGAAGCTGGACGAGCACCGCCTGGCCGACAAGGTGAAGCTCATCACCTGCGAGGCGGGCGAAACGGTAAAGGCCGGCAGGTTCTCCGTGGAGTTCATCCACATCAACCACTCCATCGCCGACGCGGTGGCCTTCGCCATCCGCACCCCTATCGGCGTGTGCGTCCACACCGGCGACTTCAAGATCGACCCCACCCCCATCCAGGGCGGCATGGCCGACCTGACCCGGCTCGGGGAGCTTGGCAACGAGGGTGTGCTGGCCCTGCTGTGCGACTCCACCAACGTGGAGCGCCCCGGCTTCACCAAGAGCGAGCGCTCCGTGGGGGCCTCCTTCGACGCGCTGTTCCGGGGCTGCGAGAACCGCATCATCGTCACCACCTTCGCCTCCAACATCGACCGCATCCAGCAGATCATCGACGTGGCGGCGAAATACGGGCGGAAGGTAGCCGTCACCGGGCGGAGCATGGAGAACGCCATGCGGGTATCCACCGAGCTGGGCTATATGAGCATCCCGTCGGGAACGGTGATCGACATCGCCCAGATCAAGACCCTCCCCCCCAACAAGGTGTGCATCATCACCACCGGCAGCCAGGGCGAGACCATGTCCGCCCTCACCCGGATGGCCTTTAACACCCACCGCCAGGTGGACATCCAGCCCGGCGACCGGGTCATCATCTCCGCCTCCGCCATCCCCGGCAACGAGGACTCCATCGGCAACGTCATCAACGAGCTCTACCGCCGGGAGGCCGAGGTGGTCAATGAGCGGGAACTGCCCCTCCACGTGTCCGGCCACGCCTGCCAGGAGGAGCTGAAGATCATGCACGCCCTGGTGCGGCCCCGTTTCTTCATCCCCGTCCACGGCGAGCAGCGCCACCTCAAGACCCACGCCAAGCTGGCCCGGGAGATGGGGATGGATCCCCGGAACATCGTCATCAGTGACGTGGGCAAGGTCATCGAGATCACCCAGAACAGCATCAAGCTGGGCGGCACCGTCCCCGCCGGCAAAGTATTCGTGGACGGCTATGGCGTGGGCGACGTGGGAGCGGTCGTGCTCCGGGACCGCCAGCACCTGGCCCAGGACGGCATGGTGGTGGTGGTGGTGTCCATGTCCGGGGAGGACGGCGCGGTGATTTCCGGCCCCGACATCATCACCCGTGGCTTTGTGTACGTCAAGGAATCCGAGGATCTGATGGACGAGCTTCGCCAGGTGGCGATGGACGCGCTGTACACCTGTGAACAGCGCCATATCCGGGACTGGGCCTCCATCAAGTCCGAAATGAAGGGAGCCCTGTCCGGCTACCTCTATAAAAAGACAAAGCGCAACCCCATGATACTCCCTGTGATCATGGAGGTTTAAAAGGAGGGTGTTTCATGCCGAATGCCGAGGCGCTGCAATATTATCAAACGGCCCTGAAGCAGGGCCAGCGGGAATACAAAAACTGTGTCCACCGGGGCTTCTCCCCCAACATTCAGTCCCTTGGGGCGGATAAGCTCCAGCTCTCCCAGGTGAAGCTGGGCGTGATGGACATCCCCATCCACCTGGTGGTGGGCTCCACTCAGGACGCCCGGTGCAATTCCTTCTCTCCTGGGTTCTACCCCCTGCTGGGGGCGGACACGGAGTTCGCCACCAAATGGATCAGTCTGTGCTCCTATCAGCTCGGCGAGGGCATTCACGACCCCATCAAATGCTATGAGTACCTGGGCCGGTTCTACGTCCAGGAGGGCAACAAGCGGGTGAGCGTACTCAAGTCCATGGGGTCGACCACCATCCATGCGGACGTCATCCGCCTGATGCCGGAAAAGTCGGACGACATCACCACCCAGATCTATCTGGAATTTCTGGAGTTTTACCGCCACAGCAAGTGCTGGGGCCTCCACTTCAGCGACCTGGGGGGATACGCCAAGCTCCAGGCGGCGCTGGGCTTCGCCAAGGATGAGGATTGGCCCGAGGAGCTCCAGCGCAAGTTCCGGAACCGATATTTCAGCTTCCGCACCAGCTTTTACCGGCTGGGCGGGGACAGCCTCGGGCTGACCTCCGGGGACGCGCTGCTGCGCTGGCTGGAGTTCTACTCCGCCCAGGACTTCCTGTCCATGGTGGAGGGGGAGTACCGCAAGACGCTGGCCGCCGTCTGGAAGGAGCTGTGCCTCCACACGGAGACCGAACCCATCGCCGTCAGCCTGGCTCCGGCCAGCGAGGGCGAGGAGAAAAAGAGCGTCATGTCCACGCTGCTGGGCAAGAAAAAGCTGCGCGTCGCGTTCCTGTTCCAGAACGATCCGGCCACCAGCGGCTGGACCGCCGCCCATGACAGGGGACGGGAATACCTGGAGCAGACCCTGAAGGACAGCGTCAGCGTGGCGTGCTATTACAACGTCTCCCCACAGGAGGCGGAGTCCGTCATCAGCGAGGCCGTCAGCGACGGCGCGGAGCTGATTTTTACCACCGCCGTGGGCCTCATCGACGCCACGCTGAGGGTGGCGGTCAAATATCCCAAGGTGCGGTTCATGAACTGCTCCATTGACCAACCCTATCTAAACGTAAAGGCGTATTACTGCCGGGTGTACGAGGCCAAATTCATCACCGGAGCCATCGCCGGGGCGCTGAGCAAAACCGGGCGGATCGGCTATGTGGGCAGCTACCCCATTTTGGGTGTGCCGGCCAGCATCAACGCCTTCGCCCTGGGGGCCGCCCTCACCAACCCGGACGCCCGCATCGACCTGCGCTGGTACTGCCTGCCCGGGGACTACATGGCCCAGTTCCGGGAGCAGGGCATCCCTCTGGTCAGCGACCGGGACTACATCTCCGAGCAGCCTGGGGGGCCCCAGGGCCTGGCCCGCTTTGGCCCGGACGGCGAGCTGATTCAACTGGCCTCCCCCAGTTGGCATTGGGGAGAATTTTACGTACGCATGGTGCGGGAGATGCTCCGGGATCCCAAAACCATCCCCCTGGCGGAGGACGCCAGCCGTGCCATTAACTACTGGTGGGGGATGAACAGCGGCGTGGTGGGGCTGCGCTTCAGCCCCGACCTGCCGGAGGGAACCCGCGCGCTGATCCAGATCCTGCAGCAGGGCATCCGGGAGGGGACCATCCTGCCCTTCCAGCGGACGATCCGCACCCAGGGCGGCAGCCTGGTGAACGACGGCTCCCGGAACCTGACCATGGAGGAGATCCTGAAGATGGACTGGCTGTGCGACCGGGTGGACGGCCGCCTGCCCGCCTTTGACGAGCTGCTGCCGGTGGCCAGACCCACGGTGCGGCGGCTGGGCATTGGCCGGGACAGCATCCCCCCGGAGGAGGCGAAGGAGCTGTGAAGCTGCTGGTCATCTCCGACGCCCCGGACACGGGGCTGTGGGACTACTTTACCAAGGACAAGCTCCAGGGGGCGGACGCCATCATCTCCTGCGGAGATCTGCCCTCCTCCTACTTAACCTTCCTTGTGACTGTGGCCAACAAGCCCCTGTTTTACGTCCACGGCAACCACGACACCCGCTATGAGTGGGAGCCGCCGGAGGGATGCGACTGCATCGACGGGAAAATTATTGAGTTCAAAGGCTACCGCATCATGGGCCTGGGCGGGTGCATGAAGTACAACCGGGGCGCCCACCAGTACACGGAGCGGCAGATGAAACGGCGCATCGCCAAGCTGCGGCGGCCCATGCGCCAGGGGGTGGACATCCTGGTGACCCATTCCCCCGCCCAGGGGCTGGGGGACATGGACGACCCCTGTCACCGGGGCTTTGCCTGCTTCCGGGATCTGATGGATCGCTTGCGGCCCCAGTACCTCCTCCACGGCCACGTCCATCTGCAATATATGCCCAATGTCCCCCGGACGCATCAGTATGGGGACACCACCCTGATCAACGCCTCGGGAAAGTGCTTTATCGAGCTGCCCGACCGGCCGGAAAAACCGCCGAAAAAGCGACGGCTGCTCGGAAAAGCATGAAAAACCGGGGGAGCGCTTTGGCTTACCCCTGACAAGGGTATCTACGATTCGGGAAAGCACCCGGCAGGAATTACGCTGAGAGTTCCTGCCGGGTGCTTTCCTTTCGTGGAAAGGGAACAAGCGGAGAAATTTTTGCGCGGTTGACGAAATGACAGAGAACTGATAAACTTGTAACGAAATCTGGTTCCCATTTTCCCTTGATTTGTCAAGGGGTTTCTGTGCCTTTGTGGGGATTTATCCGCTCGAAAGCGCGTTTTGGAGGTGATGCCGGTGATGATGATCTATCTCAGCGCCATAGAGAGCCCGGAGGAAAAAATCAAATTTGAGGAGCTCTATTACAAGTACCGGGGTTTTATGCTCAAGATTGCTTCCCGCATCCTGGGGGGAGAACAGGACGCGGAGGACGCCGTACAGAATGCCTTTATGAGCCTGGCGAAAAATATGAAGCTTGTTCCCGAACTGGATTCTCTCAAGCTGCGGGGGTTCCTCTATATCGTTACCGAGAACAAGGCTGTTGATATTCTCCGGGAGCGGAAGCGGCGGGAACTGGAGGAGTCTCTGGACGAGGGCCATCCCCTCTACACCCCTCTTGACGATGAGGAGCAGGATCTGGCCTGGTGCATCTCCCGGATGCCGCCCCGGTATCAGGAGGTCATCCTGCTGAAATACAGCCATGGATACACGACCAGGGAGATCGCCTCCATCCTGGGAATATCCTTCGCTGCGGCCAGCAAGCTGAACCAGCGGGCGAAGGCCAGACTGAAAGAACTGTGCGAAAAGGAGGGGCTTCTGTGATTTCGGACAAGGAATTGCGAGAGGCGGCGCGGCGGTACGAAAAAGCTCTGCTGCGTACCCTCCCGGAGCCGGAGGACTGCGAGGCCACCTTCTCGCCGGGCTTTGAGCGCAAAATGAAAAAGCTGATTTTCCGGACGGATCATCCGATTCGATACCGGCTGCTCTGGCTGCTTGGGATCCTGCTGGCGCTGCTGGCCGTGGGATTGGTCGCCGCCGCCATACTGCCGGCGAAACACGTCTATGTAAAGGAACCGCCTGTGCACACGGAAAGGTCAGCTCCCACCGCCCCCGCGGAGCCGTCATCCCCATTGGCGGAATCCCAGGGGCCGGAACCCGCGGCACGGACCATCGTTTACCGCCCCACCTGGCTGCCGGAGGGCTGCGAGTGGGACAGGGAGGCACTATATGAGAACGAGGGCATGATCGTTTACCGCACCCCTGGCGGCACGGAGGCCATGTTCCTCTACGACCTCACCGGCGCAAAGATGGAGGTCGAAGGCAAGGAGGTCACTGTGGGAGACGGGACCGGGATACTCCTGCTGGACCAGAACAAAGAGGAGCTCAACGAGCTGTTCTGGTCCGACGAAGAGAACGGGGTGTCCTTCTGGCTGTCCGCGCCTTTTGAGGAGGAGGACATGATCCGCGTGGCGGAGAGCGTGAAGGCGGAAGAATGACCCAAAAAATTTTTTAAAAATTTTCAAACCAGGTGTCCAAAATCGCCATGTCCCAAACGCCATATAAAGTAGAGGGATGAATCTCGAAAGGCGGTGGACACCATGGGAGAACAGAAGAACCGCAGCCGTCAGCGCGTGGACCTGACCGGCCAGCAGTTCGACAGCCCCCTCTATGGGCAGTCCCCCGCCGAAATCGGCCGGGCCAGCCTGACCTTCATCGACGGGACCTGCGTGGAGATACTGCGGGCCAAGACGGTCCGCCGCAACAACACCAGCGGCGTGCCCGGTGTGGAGTGGCGGAAGTCCAGCCAGCGCTGGCGCGCCAGCATCTGCTTCAAGGGGAAGCGTCACTACCTGGGCAGCTACATCCGCTTTGAGGACGCCGTCAAGGCCCGGAAACGGGGAGAGGAGGACCTCCACGATAAATTCCTGCGTGAATTTGACGAGCAGAACGGGCGATCCACGGAAAAAGCGTAGGAACCGCGCCCGAAGCGGCAGATTCACCGGCGAAGGGAGGGGCTCCACAAAGATCGTCCGCCGCCAGACGCGCCGGGGCGGCGGGTGGGGCAGACTGGGCGCGTTGGCAAACCATTGGAAACGATGGGGCGCAAAGCCAGAGACTACGGCGCGGGATTCCGTGCTATGTCCGTTCGGTTGCACGGCAAAACAGCGGAAACGCTGCGACGCAAAACCAGAGGCTAAGGGGCAGTTTCCAGCCCTATGCCCGTTCGGTTACCGGACCCTTTGCGTCCGAAACCGCAAAGAAAGGGAGAAAAACATGAAGAAACTAAGCAAAATTTTGTCCGTGGGCCTGTCGCTGGTCATGTGCGCCAGCCTGGTCGCGCCGTCCTTCGCGGCGTCCTTCGGGGAGCTGCAGGGAGCCATTGATACCGGCGAGTCCGTGTATAAAGAGGACGGAACCACCTACAAGATCGAGGCGTCCAAGAACGAGGAGACCGGCGCGGTCAATGTCAAGCTCCACGAGGAAGTCAAGTATGAGAGCGGAGACCCCGGAACCATTACAATCAGCAATGGTAACGACGTTACCCTCGACCTGAACGGCAACGACATTGACGCTCAGTACAAACCCGGAGCTTCCGTGATTGCGATCGACGGGGGCAGCAAGCTGACCCTGGCGGACAGCACCGCCGAATGGGTGGAAGACGAGGACGGGAACGAGACCTACGTGTCCGGCGCGATTACCGGCGGTTTTAGCCAGAATGGTGACAGCAGCGGCGGTGGCGGTGTGACTAACTACGGCACGCTCATCATGACGGGCGGCTCCATTGCGGAAAATAAGAGCAACTACTACGCCGGCGGCGTGTATAACAAGGGCACGGTCATCATGGAGGACGGCGTGATTGCGGACAATGAGTGCGGCGATTGCGGCGGCGGCGTGCGTAACTACGGCACGTTTACGATGAATGGCGGTGCGATCGCGGACAATACGTCCGGCTACTACGGCCACGGCGGCGGCGTGTATAACGAGGGTGCGTTCACCATGACGGACGGCACAATCGCGGGCAATTCGGCCGGGAACGGCGGCGGCTTGTGTAACGAGGCGGGCAGATTCACCATGGAGGGTGGTTCGATTGAGGACAACACGGCCGTCGGGGTCGGCGGCGGCGTGAGGGATGTCAGCGGCATCTTCATCATGACGGGCGGCACGATCAGCGACAACAAGGCCGAAGGTATGGGCGACGAGATTGAATTTGCGAGTACTGTTAAGATCATCCTCCCTGAGGATTCGGCGTGGGATTCGGACAATTATTCTGACCGTATGGACGGTGTCATGCACGTGTATTCAGGGGAGGAGCTGAACTCCGGCGGAAACCGCCACTTTGACTTGAAGCACCACGAGCACACGTTCACAACCACAAAGGAGCCCACCTGTACGGAACCGGGCGAGAAGTCATCCAGCGGGTGCATTTGTGGGCAGACCGTCACTGAAGAGATCCCCGCCCTGGGGCACGACTGGGGCGAGTGGGAAGTGACCAAGGAGCCCAGCCCCGGCGTGGAAGGCGAGGAGACCCGCGTCTGTGCGCGGGACCATAGCCACATCGAGACCCGGCCCATTCCTGCCAAGCCTGTCACCAACCCCGATCCCGAGAAGCCCGACCCCACCAAGCCCGATCCTGA
>JAIEFH010000066.1 GCA_029067025.1 Oscillospiraceae bacterium
GTCAAGCCCCGCCAGCTTCCGCCGGACACCCCTCCCGCCAAGCTGGCCGCCCGGTATCAGAAGGGGCTGAAGGGCCAGAGTGTCCGGGTGAGATTCTCCGCTCTGCTGGCTCTGGCCGCCGTCCTGTGTTCGGTGGAGCTGCCCTTCCTGCCCTGGGCCTCCCTGGCCGGAAATCTGGCCAAGACGGGGATCGGGGTGTTCCAGCTTCGCTGCTGGATCCTCACCGCCCTGCTGCTTTTGGAGGGCGCGCTTTGCTATGAGATCATCGCCGCCGGGGGAAAGCAGCTCCTCACCCTCCGTCCCCGGGGGGAGACCATCCTGTTGTTCTCCTGGGTGTTCACTCTGCTGGACGGGCTCACCGCCCCGAACATGGGCGGGCGGGACGGCTTTCTGCCCTTCTCGGCGGTGGCGGCCCTGGGGCTGGCCTTCGCCCTGCGTGGGGAGCACGCCCGCCGACGGGGGAACCGGCTGTCCGCCAAGGCCGCGGCCCAGGTCCGCGCCCCCTATATGGTATCCATGGCGGACAAGCTGTGGTCCAGCAAGCCTACTTATACGAAATGCTCCGGCTCCGCCGTGGGCTTTGGCAGCCAGCTCCAGATGGAGGACGGCGGCCACGCCGCCTACCGTGTGGCCGCTCCCCTGCTGCTGCTGGGGGCGCTGCTGTGCTCGGTGATGGCCTCCGCCGGCCAGGGCGCGCCGGAGCGGCTGGCCTGGGCGGCCTCCGCCTGCTTCACCGCCGCCGCCTCCTGGTCCGCCCTGCTGGCCTTTGCCATCCCCTACCGCAAGCTGGCGGAGCGTTTAAATAAGGCAGGCGCGGCGCTGGCCGGCTGGACGGGGACCGTCCGATGCCGCCAGGGCGGCGTCATCGTCAGCGATCTGGATCTGTTCCCCACCGGCTCGGTGACGGTGGCCCAGGTGAAGGTGTTCGGCGGCGCGGCCACGGAAAAGGTGGTGGGCTACACCGCCACCATGCTGCGCGTGATGGACTGCGGCCTCACCCGCCCCTTCCACGACCTGCTGCGCACCCACGGCGCCCTCTACCGGGAGGTGTCCGGCCTGGAGTGGCACGAGGGCGGCGCCTCCGGCGTCATCCGGGGGCAGGAGGTGCTGGTGGGCACCTCCGCCTATATGCACCTGATGGAGGTGCCTCTCCCACCCGGCCACAACATCAAAAACGCCATTTTCTGCGCCATCAACGGACAGTTGTCCGGGCTGTTTCTGCTCAACTACACCATGGGCGACGGGGTGAACCCCAGCCTGTCCGCCCTGCTGAAGGCGGGGGCGGCCCCGGTGCTGGCCACCCGGGATCCCAACCTGATCCCCGCCCTGCTGGAGCAGAAGTTCAAGCTGCCGGTGGACAGGATGGAGTTCCCCCCGGTGGACCGGCGGCTGCAGCTTTCCAAACCCGACCCGGAGGAGGTGGGCGGCCTGGTGGCCCTGCTGAGCCGGGAGGGCTTAAGCGTCTACTGCGACGCGGTGGTCGGTGGCCGCAGACTTCGGCAGGCCACCCGCTGGGGGCTTGTCTTCGCCCTGGGCGGGTCGGTCATCGGGCTGTGCCTCACCTTCTATCTCACCTCGGTGGGGGCCTTCGCCTCGCTGACCGTGGTCAACTTCCTCATTTTCATGGCCGCGTGGCTGGTGCCCCAGTTTTTGATCGCCAACTGGGTCAATCAGTACTGAAAAAACTCATGGGCCCGCCGCCCATCCGTAATTTGATTTTTAAGGAGGAACCATCAAATGGTTGACAAGCTGTTCAAGGAACTTTGCGCGCTGGAGGAGGTGGAGGCCCTCGCCCTGGGAGGCTCCCGCGCCGGGGCGCTGTATGACGAAGCCTCCGATTACGACGTCTATCTGTATTGCACCCGCCCCATTCCCGAGGATACGCGGAAACACATTCTGTCCCAATACTGCTGCCATATGGAGATCGGGAACCATTTCTGGGAATATGAGGACAACTGCCGTCTCAACAACGGGATCGACATCGACATTCTCTACCGGGATCTGGACGCGTTCGCCGAAGGCGTCGCGGAGGTGGTTGAGCGGTTCCAGCCCCACAACAGCTACACCACCTGTATGTGGCACAACCTGCTCACCTGCAAGGTGGTCTATGACCGTGACGGACGCCTTACCCGGATAAAGGAGCGTTTCTCCGTCCCCTACCCCCGGCAGTTAAAGGAGAATATCATGGCCCGCGGCTGGCAGCTGCTCCATACCGCCATGCCCGCTTACGACGCTCAGCTCGCCAAGGCGGTCAAGCGGGGGGATCTGGTCAGCGTCAACCACCGGACGGCGGGCTTCCTGGAAACCTACTTTGACCTGCTGTTCGCCATGAATGAATTGACCCATCCGGGCGAAAAGCGCCTGATCCAGATCTGCCGGGAGCGGTGCAGGCGCCTGCCCGCCCATTTTGAGGAGAATCTGGAGCGGCTGTTCGCGGATCTGTACCAGGCCCCCGGCCGGGTGGCGGAAGACATTGCCGCCATCCTCTCGGAGCTGGAACAGGTGGATCCCTGGGGCTGACGGCGCCGCGTCAAGCCCTCCATCCCGGAAGGAGAACTGGAAATGCAAAAATGGTTTAAATTCGTCATCGCGGCAGTGATCGGCCTGTCCCTGACCGTCCTGCCCGCCCAGGCATCCTTCCGTGACGTGGCCCCCGGAAGCTGGTATGAGGGGGCAGTCACCGAACTGGCCCAGGCCGGAGCCATTACCGGCTATCCCGACGGCACCTTCCGGCCCAATCAGCCCATCACCGCGGCGGAGTTCGTCACCATCACCGCCCGTCTGGCGGGCCTCTCCCCCGCCCGGGGGCAGACCGCCCACTGGGCCGCTGGCCATATGCAGGCGGCGCTGGAGGCCGGGTGGTACGACTGGGACGAAATCCCTCCCACCGGCGAGCGGTTCGGCCTGCCCATTGCCCGGCAGTTGGCGGTCAAGATCCTCATGAAAGCCCTCCTGCCCAACGCCCGGGGGGACTACAACACCGAATCCGCCAAAATCAAAGATTTTTCCGCCCTGGACGGCCGCTATTACGAGGTTGTCCTGGCGGCCTATGCCAGCGGCGTGGTTCACGGGGACAACAACGGGAATTTTCTGCCCCTGGGCACCCTGACCCGCGCCGAGGCCTGCACCCTGTTCCGGAACATCGGACGAAACCAGACGGATCAGCCCTCCGCGCCGTCCACGCCCGCCCTGGAGCCGTCCCAAACCGTTCCGGAACCGGTTCGGACACGCCGGGGCGGCGTGTCCGAAAACGGCTGGCTGCAAGTTGTCGGGACGCAGTTGTGCAATGAGGCGGGCAAACCTATCGCCCTGCGGGGCATGAGCAGCCACGGCATCCAGTGGTACGGCCAGTTCACCTCATCCAAGGCCATCGCCAACACGGCGGACTACGGCGCGAACCTGTTTCGGGTGGCCATGTACACCGGGGAGGGCGGCTATCTCAGCCAGCCCGAGGCCGTCAAGGCCAAGGTAATCGCGGCGGTGGACGCCGCCATTGAGAACGATCTGTATGTCATCATCGACTGGCACATTTTGAGTGACGGCAACCCCATGACCCATGTAAACGAGTCCGTGGCGTTCTTCCGTGAAATGGCCCAGCGCTACCAGGACACGCCTAACGTCCTCTATGAGATCTGCAACGAGCCCAACGGGAACGTGAGCTGGGCCGGAGACGTGAAGCCCTATGCCCAGCGGGCGATTGCCGCCATCCGGGAGCAGTCCCCCAAGGCGGTAATCCTGGTGGGCAGCCCCACCTGGAGCCAGGACATCCACCTGGCCGCCGCAGACCCGCTGGAGGGGGAAAACCTGATGTACACCCTCCACTTCTACGCCGGAACCCACGGCGCGGATCTCCGTCGGCGCGTTGACGACGCTTTGGCCCGCGGCCTGCCCATCTTCGTGTCCGAGTGGGGAACCAGCCGGGCGGACGGCAGCGGCGGCGTATTTTTGGAGGAATCCAAGGTATGGCTGGACTTTTTGGACGAGCGGGGGATCAGCTGGTGCAACTGGTCGCTGTGCGATAAAAACGAGACCTCCGCCGCCCTGCGCCCCGGCGTCTCGCCGGAGAGCTCCTGGGGGCAGGAGGATTTGACGGAGTCCGGGCGGTTCGTTTTCTCCCGATTTTCGCGGTAAGCGGCCCTCACAGCCGCACGGGCACCGGCCTGGTCATGGTCAGGCTGTCCGGGGTAACGGCACACTCCACCGCCAGCACCTTGACCCCCGCCCGCGCCGCCTCCCGCAGGGCCGCGCCGAATTCGGGATGGGTGCGGTCGTTGGGGGAGAACGCGGTCATGCCCTCCATTTGAATTACCACGCACACCGCCGTCTCGTACCCCGCCTCATGGCAGGCGGCCAGCTCCCGCAGATGCTTCACCCCCCGCTCGGTGGGGGCGTCGGGGAACAGGGCGAGGCCCCTCTCTTCCAGGGTGCAGCCCTTTACCTCCACAAAGCCTCGTCGGGGCGCAGGCGTTTCACATGAAACATATGTTTTATTTTCTGGTAGCTCAGGCGATTCCTCCCAGTAAAAATCAAACCGGGAATTCCCCCAGGTTGTCTCCGGGCGGAGCAGCGACGGCCTGGGCAGGCCCAGCTCTGCCCCCAGTCCAGCCGCCATCCACTCCCCGAACACCTTGTTGGGCGCCTGGGCGTCCATATTGATGAGCAGGGGCGGCCCGTCCGAGCGGAGCTTCTCCACCGCCACCAGGTCGAATTTCGTCTTGCGCTGGGGGTTGGCGCTGCCCTCCAGATATACGGTGCAGCCGGGAAGCAGCAGCTCTTTACACCGCCCGGTATTTTTCACGTGGACGGTCTCCTCCCTGCCGTCCAGCTCCACCCGGGCAATGAAGCGGTTAGGCCGGGCGATAAAGCGGGCCGGGTGGATGTCCTGATACTTCACGGTTCATCCTCCCCCTCATCGTCCGGCGCTCCCATTCCGGGAGTGCCCGCGGTCCGCTCCGGCGGCTGGGCCTTTCCCTGGACGGGCTTGTCCTCCCGCACGGGGGCGCTCTCCGTCCCGGCCTGGGCCGCCTTCTCGTATGGCAGCAGCACGTCGATGCCGCAGGCCAGCGCCACACCTACCACCGTCTCAAACACCCGCTCGATGGAGTCGATGGCGGGCTTGTCCCCCGGATCCACCACCAGGCACATAATCACCATGCAGGCCATGCCGGCGCAGCCGGGCTTTTTGATGACCAGGCACAGCTCAATGACGGGAATGAGGAGCAGGGACATCAGCAGATAGCGCAGCAGGTCAATGTGCAGGATATTCAGGGCGTTCATCGTGTGCACCGTCACCACCCCCACCACGCCGCCGATCAGGGTGCCCAGCACCCGGTCAATGGACGAGTGAACGGTCTTGCCCGCGGAGTTCTGAACGCAGAACAGGGCGGCGAACATGGAATAGAGGGCGGATGTGTTCCGGAGAAAAGCCAGCACACCGCACAGAAACACCGCGATCACCGTCTTGATAATGCGCATTCCGATGCGGTGCCGGCGCTCCAGGGTCATGGGCCGGATATTTTTTTCTTCCATCGCCGTACCTCCCTTGACTGGAATTGATTCCGTTATCATACCACAATGTAGAATTTCCCGCAACGGGCTTTTGTCATATATCCAATGAGGTGATTTTATGCACATTCCAAGCGGTGACACCGCCCTGCTGGACGTGACCCGGTTCGA
>JAIEFH010000067.1 GCA_029067025.1 Oscillospiraceae bacterium
ACCTGATCGTCAAGCAGACCGGCCTCATGGGCAGTATGTGGTCCCTGTTCCTCCCCGGCGGCGTGGGCGTGGGCAACATGATTATCGTCCGCAACTACTTCCAAAACAGCATCCCCCACGACCTGATGGAGGCCTCTGAGATCGACGGCTGCTCCAAGTTCCGCACCTTCCTCAGCGTGGTCATCCCCCTGTCCATGCCCATACTCGCTGTCCAGGCCGTGTTTGCCATGGTGGCCTACTGGAACGACTGGTTCACCGCCATGATCTACCTGGGCGGCAAGGGCCAGCCCCTGCCCCTGGTGCTGCGCGGTATCCTGATCAAGAGCTCCGCCTCCACCGAGCAGGCGGGCATGATTGACGGCGGCTACACCGATCTGCTGAAACTGACGGAAATGATCAAGTTCAGCTCCATGATCGTGGCGGCTCTGCCCATGCTCATCGCCTACCCCTTCGTCCAGAAGTACTTCGAGAAGGGCTTCATGGCCGGCGCCGTGAAGGGTTAAGAAAGGAGCGCGTAAACAATGAACGTCAAAAAAATCGTTTCCGGCGCTCTGTGCGCTGTTATGATGGTGGGCACCCTGGCCGGCTGCGGCCTGGGCAAGGTGGGCAGCCCCAACAACGGCGAAGTCAATATGAACACCGACCAGACCGAGTTCCATGTGGTCAGCGGCATCTCCGCCCTGTCCTCCGGTTATGAGGACAATCCTTGCCTCAACGCCATGATGGAGGAGGCGGGCGTCAAGATCAACTGGGAGGTCATGAGCGACTCCCTGGGCGAGCAGGTGAACATCCGCATCACCGGCGGCGACCTGCCCGACGCCTTCCAGGCTGTGGGCTTCTCCAACTACGACCTGGCCCGGTATGGCCGAGGCGGCACCTTCCTGGACCTGACCCCCTACATTACCCCCGAGATCATGCCCAACCTGTACAAGATTTTGGAGGAGAACCCCGCCATTAAGGCGGCCATCACCCAGGACGACGGCGGCATCTACGGCCTGCCCGCCGCCGAGATGATGGGCACCGGCGCCATCGGCGCGGAGGACGATCTGTCCATCCACTCCATCCAGCAGTTCTCCATGATTAACAAGAAGTGGTTGGACGAGTTGGGCCTGCCCGTCCCCGAGACGGTGGAGGAGCTGGAGACCGCCCTGCGGGCCTTCAAGGACAATGATATGTCCGCCAAGGTGTACGGCAACGCGCCGGGCACCACGGTTCCCATGACCTTTGGCTTCGACCAGTGGTGCTGGGGGCAGAACATCTTCTACGCCCCCTTCGGCGTCACCAACTGGTCCGACGTGTGCATGGATCTGCGGCTGACCCCCGAGGGCAAGGTGGTATTCGACTGCGTCAGCGACGAGTACCGCGACGCCATCACCTACTACCACAACTGGTACGCCGAGGGTCTTATCGACCTGGAGGTGTTTAGCCAGAGCGACACCCAGTACATCTCCAAGTGCGCCCAGGGCTACGTGGGCGTGGCCACCTGGTGGGAGGTCTCCGAGCTGATGGCCGACCACGCCGAGGACTACGTCTATCTGCCCCCGCTGAAAGGCCCCGACGGTAAGTGCACCGTCACCATCAAGTCCGCGGGCAGCGCGGTGAACTCCGGCAATCTGTCCATTACCGCCGACTGCAAGAGCCCCATCAACCTGCTGAAGTTCTATGACCAGTGGTACGTCGGTGAGAATGTGATGCAGCTCCAGTACGGCCCCATCGGCGTGTACTTCACCGAGCAGGACGAAAACGGTATGTGGCTGACCATCTCCGAGGAGGAAGCCCAGGCCGAGTTTAACAAGAGCGTCGGCGAGCTGAAGAGTGCCAACGAGGTGGCCGGTCCCAAGCTGATTCTGTCCGACTACTACAGCGATGTGTTCTACATGGAGGCCCGCGCCGTCCAACGTCTGGAGGACCTGGAGAACTTCTGGTTCAACTACGTGGATGACAAGACCTTCTATCCCGTGGACTGCGTGTTCACCAGCGAGGAGCTGGACATCCAGGATCTGTACAAGACCGACTTTGAGAACACCGTGCGGGAGCGCGAGGCCCTGTGGCTCCGGGACGGCGGCCCCACCGACGCGGAGTGGGAAGAGTACAAGGAATACCTCTCCAAGCGCTGCGGCATGGACCGTTTGCTCCAGGCATATCAGGACGCCTATGACCGGTACGCCGCGGCGGAATAAGCGCCATTTTAGAGCATCTAAAAAAGGGGCGGCCCTGTGCCGCCCCTTTTTTCCAAAACAGAATTGCCATTCACACCCAAAGCGTTATGATATGATTATAACCGCAGCAGCCAAGGAGGTTGTCACACCATGACCAGCGAAGCCCTGCAAAAAGC
>JAIEFH010000068.1 GCA_029067025.1 Oscillospiraceae bacterium
ATGCCGCGGGTGTCCTTGATGGAGATGCGCTTGCCGGTGCCGTTCCAGCCGGTGTTGACCAGGTAGGCCTTGGCGCCGCTCTTCTCCATCTTCTTCACCAGCTCCTCACCGTACTTGGTGGGATGCAGCTCCAGGAAGGCCTGGCCGAAGCAGGCGGAGAAGGTGGGAGTGGGCTCGGTGATGCCCCGCTCGGTGCCGGCCAGCTTGGAGGTGAAGCCGGACAGGAAGTAGTACTGGGTCTGCTCCGGGGTCAGGATGGACACGGGAGGCAGCACGCCAAAGGCGTCGGCGGACAGGAAGATGACGTTCTTGGCGTCGGGGCCGGCGGACACGGGGCGCACGATCTTCTCGATGTGGTTGATGGGGTAGGACACGCGGGTGTTCTCAGTGACGGACTTGTCATCAAAGTCGATCTTGCCCTCGGCGTCCACAGTGACGTTCTCCAGCAGGGCGTCGCGGCGGATGGCGTTGTAGATGTCGGGCTCGGAATCCTTATCCAGGTTGATGACCTTAGCGTAGCAGCCGCCCTCAAAGTTGAACACGCCGTGGTCGTCCCAGCCGTGCTCGTCGTCGCCGATCAGCAGGCGCTTGGGGTCGGTGGACAGGGTGGTCTTGCCGGTGCCGGACAGGCCGAAGAAGATGGCGGTGTTCTCGCCGTTCATGTCGGTGTTGGCGGAGCAGTGCATGGAGGCGATGCCCTTCAGGGGCAGGTAGTAGTTCATCATGGAGAACATGCCCTTCTTCATCTCGCCGCCGTACCAGGTGTTGATGATGACCTGCTCACGGCTGGTGATGTTGAAGATGGCGGCGGTCTCGGAGTTCAGGCCCAGCTCCTTGTAGTTGGTCAGCTTGGCCTTGGAGGCGTTGTAGGCGATGAAGTCGGGCTTGAAGTTCTTCAGCTCCTCCTCGGTGGGGGCGATGAACATATTCTTGACGAAGTGGGCCTGCCACGCCACCTCCATGATGAAGCGGATGGCCATGCGGGTATCGGCGTTGGTGCCGCAGAACACGTCCATCACGTACAGCTTCTTGTTGGACAGCTCCTTGATGGCCAGGGCCTTGCAGGCCTCCCACGCCTCCTGGGAGGCGGGCTTGTTGTCGTTCTTGAACTCGTCGGAGGTCCACCACACGGTGTCCTTGGAGTTCTCGTCCATGACGATGAACTTGTCCTTGGGGGAGCGGCCGGTGTAGAT
>JAIEFH010000069.1 GCA_029067025.1 Oscillospiraceae bacterium
CCGGGAACGCCCAGCCGGAAAGACGCCTGGTTTAACAGGTTGGCCTTGTTGCACATGATAAGGTTGTGGGAAATGGCGTTCTCCCCGAAGTAGATGCCGCCCCTGTCCATGATCTCCTGCACCTTAAAGGGCATGAACACGGCAAGGCTTTCGGTGGTCAGGGTGCGGAAAGCGTCGATCTTCCGTACCCCGATGGGCAGGACAGTGTTCAGGCCGTCGATCTGCTGGTATTTCAGTACCGCCAACTGGCACCGCCCGGACAGGGAGCGCACCTTTTCCGTGTCGCTGTCAAGCTGCTGCTTGGTGTCGGCGGTGATGACCAGAGTGAGAACGGCCTGCATCATCCGCTGGTCGCGGGTGGTGAGGTCAGCCAAAAACTCTTTGCTTTCTTTGCGCTGCAATTCCATGTCATAGGGAACAACGGCGGAAAAGTTGTTGTTGCTGTTCTGGCGGCGCTGCCAGTTTGTTATATTGGTTTCCACACCCAGCAGACGGTTTTCTACCTCCCGCACCGCTTCATCCGTGGGGACGGAGAGAATGTCGATGGACAGCATCATGTTACGGTTGAGGTCGGTCAAGTCCGCCACGATCTCGTCCTGGATATAGTTGGCGTAGTCCTTCAGGAACAGCACGCGGCAATAGCGGTCACCCAGTTTCAGGTAGTCGCTGTGCTTCTCGATCCCGTCCGGGCAGATATAGTCCTTGAAGTCGTGGCCTTTCCGGGCCATGTCCGCTATATCAAAGTGGAAGCTGCCCTCGTCCCCGGCCCGGTAGAAGTCATGGAGGACGCGCAGCCGGTCGGCGGCGTCCAGCTCCACGCACTTGGAGCCGAGGGCGGCGAAGCGGGCGGTCAGGTCGGCCCCGATCCGGGTGAAGTAGGCGCGGGCGTCCTCCACGTCTTTCTTATAGATGGACACGGTGACATACTTCTCCTGCATGATGCCGTTGGCCCCGGTCGCCTTGTCAATGAGCATCTGATTATACTCCTTGCGGTATTTGTCCAGGCCGTCCCCACGCATGGACATGAGGACAGACTTTTCAAAGTCTGCTTGGCTCTGGCGGCGGTTGCAAATAGTGAGCTTGGTGGTGGCGGCGCTGTCCAGGCTGTTCAGCAGCTCCGAGTAGGCCAGGAACATGGTTTCTTTGTCCTCCCGGCTGGCTACCTTGTAATTGATGTCGGTGAAGCGGTAGGTCTTGGAGAACTTGCTGCCCACCCGAAAAATGCCGTCCGCCCAAATGGTCTGAATGGGTATCACATCCTGCACTCTGCGGGGGACGCGGTACGGCTCCCGATCCTGCCGCATGATGGTTTTGACACTCTTAATCATGGCGTTTGTATTCCTCCTTTTCCCGCTTTTCCATGCTGGGTTTCAAAATGTCGTAGTACAGCGTGGACGATTCAAAGCGGAGTTCTCTCGGCTCCAGCAGTTCCGAGCGCAGCCACGCCCACAAAAACTGCTCCGCCGTCATACCGTGGTAGGTGAAAAAGCCCAGCGCCGCAAAGGGGGCCGCGCCCAGGACGCACATCCAGGACACGGTTTCGGTGCCGACATAGGGCTTTAACAGAAAGTACAGCCCCACGGCCACCACCACCGCCAGCAGCGAGAAAACACACTGCCGCATGGACAGGCCGAAAAACATACTCTCCGTGTAGTTGCGGATTTCGCGGTTGATTTTGACTTCCAAATAAATTTCCTCCTTTATAGGCCCATCATTTCCCGCACAACATGGTCGGACATTTTGACGCTGCCCACCAAAATGAGCATATTAAACACCAATTCCCCGATATAGCTCCATACCATAGAAGCCGCAGCCGCGTTGGGGTCAACACTGGGCGGGGAGCTGGCGAACACGGAGAAGATGATGCAGGCCAACACAATGACGGCCCCCTCCAGGCAGACGGCGGCATAGCTTTTGAGAAAACTTTTGCCCACGTTCTGGCTGGGTTCCCCGGCAAAACTGGACAAGGGGATGGGGGCCAGCGCAGCGTACATATACATCTTAAAAAAGCGCCCGTAGACGCTCAAAATCATCACAAAGGACAGCACCCAAATGAACAGCCCGCCGATCAGCGTTACCGCCCAAAGAGGGATGCTCTCAAAAAAGCCGCAGTCCTCTATGGCCGTCACAATCTCGGCAGGCAGGACGGTGGAGTTGGGAGCGCCGAAGCCCGCCGCGTTCATAATGGAGGACACGATGCTCTGAATGATGTTCAGCAGGGCCAGCATCAGCTCCATGCCGTAGGTGATAAGCCCCTTTGCCAGCGCAAAGCGGACGAACAGCTTGACCGCGTGTTCCGGCTTTTTGACCTCTGCAAAGCTGCCGCAGGTCTTGACCACGCCCACCACAAAGAACAGTACAAGCAAAGCGTAGCCGATGGCCTGGAGTCCGCCGTGGATGTTCACCACCACGCTCCAAATCGCGCCGCCCTTGAAGGTTTGGGGAGACTGCGTGATAAGCTGCCATATCTCGCTCAACTTGTCGTTCCAGACCTCCAGGGCGTTCTCTAAATTCTGGACTACCCAATT
>JAIEFH010000007.1 GCA_029067025.1 Oscillospiraceae bacterium
TTGCGGCCGTCGTGGACGGCGATGGTGTGGCCCACGAAGGAGGGGAAGATGGTGGAGGCGCGGCTCCAGGTCTTGAGAACCTTCTTCTCATTCTTCTTGTTCAGCTCGTCCACGCGCTTCAGCAGCTCGGGAGCGCAAAACGGGCCCTTCTTGATGCTTCTGCTCATCTGTTACACTCCCTCCTTACTTGCCGTTGCGGCGCCGGACAATGAACTTGTCGGTGCGGTTCTTCTTCTTGCGGGTCTTGTAACCCATGGCCGGCTTGCCCCAGGGGGTAACCGGGCCGGGACGGCCAACGGGGCTCTTGCCTTCGCCGCCGCCGTGGGGGTGGTCGTTGGGGTTCATGACGGAGCCGCGGACGGTGGGACGCCAGCCCATGTGGCGGCGGCGTCCGGCCTTGCCGATGTGGATGTTGGCCCAGTCGGTGTTGCCCACCTGGCCGATGGTGGCCATGCAGTTCTCACGGACCAGACGCACCTCGCCGGAGGGCAGGCGCACCTGAGCCATGCCGTTCTCCTTGGCCATGAGCTGGGCGGCGGTGCCGGCGGAGCGCACCAGCTGGGCGCCCTTGCCGGGGTAGAGCTCGATGCAGTGGATCACTTCGCCCACGGGGATCTCGGCGATGGGCATCGCGTTGCCGGGCAGGATGTCCGCGCCGGTGCCGGTGGTGACGATGCTACCGGCCTTCAGGCCCACGGGAGCCAGGATATAGCGGCGCTCGCCGTCCTCATACTCCAGCAGGGCGATGTTGGCGGAGCGGTTGGGGTCGTACTGGAGGTTAATCACAGTGGCCTTGCCCGCCTTGTCCCGCTTGAAGTCGATGATGCGGTACTTTTTCTTGTTGCCGCCGCCGCGGTGGCGGACGGTGATGCGGCCGTAGCTGTTGCGGCCGGCATTCTTTTTCAGGCTCTCCAGCAGCGAACGCTCCGGCTTGGCCTTCTTGTCAATGCCCTCGAAGGCGGACACGGTCATGTGGCGGCGGGAGGGCGTTGTGGGCTTATAAGTCTTGATAGCCATTCTTTAATCTCCTCCTTACACCATGCCTTCGAAGAACTCGATGGTCTTGGAATCGGCGGTCAGGGTGATCATCGCCTTTTTCCAGTGGGGACGGCGTCCCTCGGGATAGCGGCCCATGCGCTTGACCTTGCCCTGCATATTCAGGGTGTTGACCTTGGCCACCTTCACGCCGAAGATCTCCTCGCAGGCTTTGGCGATCTCGATCTTGTTGGCGTCCCGGGCCACCTCAAAGGTGTACTTCTTCTCGGTGGCGGCGGCCATGGACTGCTCGGTGACGATGGGGCGCTTGATGATGTCGTATGCGGTCTTCATCATGAGAACACATCCTCGATGGCGGCCAGCGCGGCCTGGTCGATGACTGGGTCTTAGACACAT
>JAIEFH010000070.1 GCA_029067025.1 Oscillospiraceae bacterium
ATATCCAGCGGGCGGCGGCGCTCTACCTGGTGAAGAATATCATGTCCCTGTTCCTGTCCCTCATCACCCTGTTCGCCGGGTTCCCCTATCCCTTCGTGCCCATCCAGCTCACCCTCATCAGCGCCCTGACCATCGGCGCGCCCTCCTTTGTGCTGGCGCTGGAGCCCAACCACGAGATCGTGAAGGGGCACTTTATGACCAACGTCCTGCGCCGCGCTCTGCCAGGAGGACTGACCAACGTGCTGCTCATCGTGGGCATTGAGTTATTCACCTTCGCGTTTGATTTTGAGCGGGTCACCCTGTCCACGCTGGCCACCGTTATTATGGGCGAGGTGGGTCTGCTGGTGCTGTACTACATCTCCAAGCCCCTGGACTGGAAGCGGTGGACGCTGCTGGGCGCCATGTCGACGGCCTTTGTCGTCGCGGTGCTGGGCTTTGGCCCCATGTTTGAGCTCTCGCCCCTGGACTTCCAGGCGGGGCTGGTCATTGTGGTGTTCCTCATGCTCACCCCTTCGGTGATCTACGTGTTTGAGCGGGCATTCGAGCTGATTGAGCTGCTGGCCGCCCTGTGCAGAAAGAAGTTTGGCAAGCCAAAGCGTGCCGCCGCCCGGGGACGGTAAGCTGCGCAAGAGAAAAAGAGCGGCTCCACCAACGCGGTGGGGCCGCTCTTTACAAATGAAATGAGCGCTGTCTCTTTATTCCTCCGGCTCCTGATGGTCGTGCTCATGGCAGCAGGAGCAGTCGCCGTTGCAGAACTGATCCGGCTCATAGGCGATGCCGTTTTTATCGTAATAGTCCTTGATGGCGGCGCGCACAGCTTCCTCCGCCAGCACGGAGCAGTGGATCTTGTGGGCGGGCAGGCCGTCCAGGGCCTCCACCACCGCCTGGTTGGTGAGGGCCAGGGCCTCTTCCACCTTTTTGCCTTTGATAAGCTCGGTGGCCATGGAACTGGTGGCAATGGCGCTGCCGCAGCCAAAGGTCTCGAACTTCACATCGACAATAACGCCGTCCTCAATTTTGAGGTACATCTTCATGATGTCGCCGCATTTGGCGTTGCCCACCTCGCCTACGCCGTCGGCGTCGGCAATCTCACCCACGTTGCGGGGGTTGCGGAAATGATCCATCACTTTTTCACTATATAACATAATTGCGCTCTCCTCTCTGCAATGCTTTCCAAACGGGGGACATATTACGAAGGTACTCGACAACTTCCGTGGTTGCCGCCGCGATGGTCTCCACGTCCTCCATGGTGTTGTCTCGATCCAAGGTGAGGCGCAGGGAGCCGTGGGCCACCTCGTGGGGCCGCCCAATGGCCAGCAGTACATGGCTGGGATCCAGGGAGCCAGAGGTACACGCCGACCCGGAAGAGGCGGCGATGCCCTTGTCATCCAGCAGCAGCAGAAGGGACTCGCCCTCAATGCCCTCGAAGCAGAAGTTCACATTGCCGGGCAGGCGGCGCTCCCGGTCGCCGTTGAGGGCGGAGTGTGGGATGGCGGACAGCTTCTCAATCAGCGCGTCCCGGAGCCCAGCCGCGTGGGCGTCGTTCTCCTCCATGTGGGCGCAGGCATCCTCCAGCGCGGCGGCCATGCCCATGATGGCCGGCAGATTTTCCGTGCCCGCCCGGAAACCCCGCTCCTGGGCCCCGCCGTGGATGAAGGTGAGCAGGGGAGTGCCCCGGCGCACATACAGCGCCCCCACGCCCCGGGGGCCGTGGAACTTGTGGCCGGACAGGGACAGCATATCGATGTTCTGGGCGTCCACGTCGATGGGCAGATGGCCCACCGCCTGCACCGCGTCGGTGTGGAAGGGGATTTTTTTCTCCCGGCACAGGGCCCCGATCTCGGCGATGGGCTGGATGGTGCCGATCTCGTTGTTGGCGTACATGATGGACACCAAGGCGGTGTCCTCCCGGAGGTTGGCGGCCACGTCCTCCACTTTGACGATGCCGCTCTCATCCACCGGCACCAGGGTGACCTCGAAGCCCTCCTTGGAGAGCTGATCCATGGTGTGGAGGACGGCGTGGTGCTCGATGGCGGTGGTGATGAGGTGCTTTTTGCCTCGGCGCGCCCCAAACTTGGCGGCGCTGACGATGGCCTGGTTGTCCGCCTCGCTGCCACCGGAGGTGAAGTAAATCTCCCGGGGCTGGGCGCCAATGGCCTTGGCCACCGCCTCACGGGCGGTTTGCAGCGCCTCCTTGGCCTGCTGGCCAGGGGTATGGAGGCTGGAGGGATTGCCCCAGAACTGTTCCATGGCGTTCAACATGGCCTGCTGAGCGGCGGAGCAGGTTTTTGTGGTTGCGGCGTTGTCCGCGTATACCATACTTGATCCATCTCCTTATCTTTGAGCGTCTGAGCCGTCGTGAAATAGGCAAGGTGTGACAGCTTTGAACGTTTGGTTTCGCCCAAATCATACCGTAAAAAGCATACCTTGTCAATAGGAATTATAGAAATTCTTCCAATAAATTATGCGAAAAAGATGAATAAGACTGGAATATATTCAGAAAAAATGAATGAATACCTGAATATGTGGAATATCGACCAGAAATCCAGGGAGAAGCTCGAATAATTATGCAAAAAACCACTTGCCAACGGCGAAGCGGGGTAGTATACTTTTACAAATAGCGCAGACGGGAATTTTATGGCTGCGAAAAACGGAGGGAATCATTGTGACTGACGTGAAAAAAGTAGTGCTGGCCTATTCCGGCGGGCTGGATACATCCATTATTATCCCCTGGCTGAAGGAAAATTACAACAACCCTGAGATCATTGCCGTATCCGCCGACGTGGGCCAGGGCGATGAGCTGGACGGCCTGGAGGAGAAGGCCATCAAAACCGGCGCTTCCAAGCTGTATATCGAGGATCTCACCGACGTGATGGTGGACGAGGTGATTATCCCGTCTATGATGATGGGGGCCAAGTATGAGGATTACCTGCTGGGCACCGCGTTTGCCCGGCCGGTGATCGCCCGCCGCCTGGTGGAGATCGCCAAGGCGGAGGGTGCCGACGCCATCTGCCACGGCTGCACCGGCAAGGGCAACGATCAGGTGCGCTTCGAGCTGGCCATCAAGCGCTTTGCGCCCGAGATGCGCATCATCGCCCCCTGGCGTGAGTGGGACATCAAGGGCCGGGATGAGGAGATTGATTATGCCGAGGCTCACAACGTGCCCTTGAAGATTTCCCGTGAGACCAACTACTCCAAGGATAAGAACCTGTGGCACCTGAGTCATGAGGGCCTGGATCTGGAGGATCCTGCCAACGAGCCGCTGTACGATAAACCGGGGTTCCTGGAGATGGGCGTGTCTCCAGCCATGGCCCCCGACGCCCCCGCTTATGTCACCCTGGACTTTGAGAAGGGCTGGCCGGTGGCCATCGACGGGGAGAAGATGAAGGCGTCCGACATCATCCGCAAGCTGAACAAGCTGGGCGGGGACAACGGCATCGGCCTGCTGGACATCGTGGAGAACCGTCTGGTGGGCATGAAGGACCGGGGCGTGTACGAGACTCCGGGCGGCTCCATCCTGTACCGGGCCCACGAGGTGCTGGAGATGATCACCGTGGACAAGGACACTAAGCACATGAAGTCCAAGCTGGCGGTGGATTTCGCGGATCTTGTGTACAATGGCAAGTGGTTCACCCCTCTGCGGGAGGCCCTCCAGGCCTTCGCCGTGGACACTCAGAAATACGTCACGGGGCAGGTAAAGCTGAAGCTGTACAAGGGCAACATCATCACCTCCGCCGTCACCTCTCCCGAGACGCTGTACTCCGAGAACCTGGTGACCTTTGAGGAGAGCGACTACGACCAGAAAGACTCCCAGGGCTTCATCAACTTGTGGGGCCTGCCGGACAAGGTGCAGGCGCTGCGGGAGCAGGGCAAACTGTAAAATATCATGCGGGCGGCCATCGGCCGTCCGCCCCATGAACAGGAGCGATTTCTATGAAACTCTGGGCGGGCCGTTTCCAGAAAGAGACAGACACCCTGGTGAACGACTTCAACTCGTCCATCGGCTTTGATGCCCGGCTGTACGAGCAGGACATCCGCGGTTCCATGGCTCATGCCGCTATGCTGGGCAGAACCGGCATCATCGAACAGCATGAGGCGGAAAAGATTGTGGAGGGGCTTCAGGCCATTCTGGCGGACATCGAGGCCGACCAGGTGGAGTTCTCCCTGGATAACGAGGACATCCACATGAATATCGAGGCCCTGCTCACCGAACGCATCGGCCAGACGGGCAAGCGGCTGCACACCGCCCGCTCCCGCAACGACCAGGTGGCCACAGACTTCAGGCTGTATGTGAAGGAGGAAATTCCCCGTATCGTCGGTTTGCTGCTGGATCTGGAAAATGTGCTGGTGAAAAAGGCCAAGGCCAATCTGTCCACCGTGATGCCCGGCTACACCCATTTGCAGCGGGCACAGCCCACCACCTTCGGCCACTACATGATGGCCTATGCCAATATGCTCAAGCGGGACATCACCCGGCTGGAGGACTGTTTGGAGCGGATGGATGAGTGCCCGCTGGGCTCCGGGGCACTTGCCACCTCCACCTATCCCGTGGACCGGTTCCAGACCGCCGTCGGCCTGGGCTTTGCCAAGCCCACAGACAACTCCATGGACTCGGTGTCAGACCGGGATTACGCCATTGAGCTGCTGTCGGCGCTGTCTATCCTGATGATGCACCTGTCCCGGTTCTCCGAGGAGATTATCCTGTGGTGCTCCTGGGAGTTCAAATTTGTGGAGCTGGACGACGCCTATTCCACCGGCTCGTCCATCATGCCCCAGAAGAAAAATCCCGATGTGGCCGAACTGGTTCGGGGCAAGACAGGGCGGGTGTACGGCTCGCTCATCACCCTGCTCACCGTGATGAAGGGCCTGCCCCTTGCTTACAACAAGGATATGCAGGAGGACAAGGAGCCGGTATTCGACGCCATCGACACGGTGGAGCTGTGCGTCCCCGTGTTCGCCGCCATGCTGGACACCCTGACGGTGAAGGACAAGAACATGGCCCGGGCGGCGTCGGTGGGCTTCATCAACGCCACAGACTGCGCCGATTACCTGGTGAAGAAGGGGATGCCCTTCCGGGAGGCGTACATGATTGTGGGGCGGCTGGTTCATATGTGTATCCGTACAGGAGAAAGCCTTGACACCCTGCCTCTGAAGGACTTCCGGGCCATCTCCCCGCTTTTCGATGAGAGCGTATACGATGCCCTCCAGCTTAACACCTGTGTCAATGAGCGCAAGGTATACGGCGGCCCGTCGGAGGAGAGCGTGAAGAAGCAGATCGAACTCATTGAGGAATTCGTAGCCCAGCGGAGGGCGGAGGCATAAGATGGAGCTTTTTCCCTATTTAAAAAGTGTTCTGGAACAGGATCGCAGCGCGGTGGTGCTATGCGATCTGGAGCACACGATCATCTATATGAATCCCTCGGCGGGGGAGCGGTATGCCAAGTACGGCGGTATGGAGCTGGTGGGCAGGAGCCTTCTGGACTGCCATTCGCCCCAGTCCAATGTGATGATTCAAAAAGTTGCGGATTGGTTTCTTCAAAGCGCAGAGCACAACCTAATCTACACCTTCCGCAATGAGAAGGAAAACAAAGATGTGTACATGGTTGCGCTGAGGGACGGCGATGGAACGCTCATCGGCTACTACGAAAAGCACGAGTACCGCGACCAGGAAACCATGAAGCTGTACGATTTCAAGCCGTGAGCGCGGCATAGGACGTGAACAGAATGAGCAAGCCAAAAATCTATATTGACGGCAGAGAGGGCACCACCGGCCTGCAAATTTATGAGCGGCTGGAGGGCCGGGACGACATCGAGCTGCTCCTCATTGACGAAAACAAGCGCAAAGATTTGGAGGAGCGGCGCTGCCTGCTCAACGCCGCCGACCTGGTATTCCTGTGCCTCCCCGATGACGCGGCCCGTGAAGCGGTTTCCCTTGTCACCAATGAGAATACCAGGATTATCGACTGCTCTACGGCCCACCGAACCAATCCTGACTGGGTCTATGGCTTTCCGGAGCTGTCCAAGCTGCACCGGGCACAAATCATAAATGCGAAACGGGTGGCGAACCCGGGCTGCCATGCCACAGGCTTTGTCAGCATCGCGGCTCCTCTGGTGGGCATGGGGCTGCTGGCTCCCGACGCCGCGTTATCCTGCTTCTCCCTCACCGGCTATTCCGGCGGAGGAAAGAAGATGATTGCCCGGTATGAACAGGGCGACCGCCCCCCGGCGTTCAGCAGCCCCGCCCTCTACGGATTGCGGCAAGACCACAAGCACCTGCCGGAGATGCGGCTGCGCAGCGGTCTGGAGGTTCCGCCGGTGTTCGTTCCCGTTGTGGACGACTACTATAAAGGGATGGCCACCACGGTTTTTTTCCATATGTCGCAGTTCCGCAACATAGCTGCCCTGGCGGAGACGCTCCATGTATCGCCGCTCCAGGCGGTTTGGCAGAAGCTTCGAGAGTTCTACCTCTGGCCTGATGGAGAAAACGGCATCGTCCGGGTGGAGGGCGACCCCACTGACCCGGAGACCGGCATCGACAGCGGCTTTAAGATTTACGCCAATATGTGGCGGGGAAAGGACACCTTGTCCATGATTGTGGCGGGCAGGGACGAGCAGTTTACCATCACCGCGCTGTTCGATAACCTGGGCAAGGGCGCGTCCGGCGCGGCGGTTCAGAATATGAACCTGATGCTTGGCTTTGAGGAGACCAAGGGGCTGAATATCTGATATGAGTGGGGGCGGCGCACTGCCGCGCCCCGCGTCCTATCAAAAGTGAGGAGTTATGGGAATGCTGAAAGAAATATCCGGCGGCGTATGCGCCGCTAAGGGCTTTACCGCTTCCGGCATACACTGCGGGGTGAAGACTGGGAGCAGTCCGGATAAGAACGACCTGGCGATGATCCTGTCCGAGTGTGAGTGCTCCGCCGCCGCGGTGTATACCATGAACCGGGTGAAGGCCGCCCCCATCTATGTGACGATGGGCAATCTGGAGGACGGGGTGTGCCGGGGGATCATTGCCAACAGTGGAAACGCCAACGCCTGCGCTCCCATGAGCCATGAAAACGCGGAGCGGATGTGCGCTCTGGCCGCCCAGGCTACCGGGCTGAAGAGCGCCGATTTCGTGGTAGCGTCCACCGGCGTGATCGGACAGGAGTTGAACATCTCCGCCATTGAGAAGGGAATGCCCGCGCTGGCCTCTACCCTGAGCGCGGAGGGCTCCGACGCCGCGGCCCACGCTGTCATGACCACCGATACGGTGAAAAAGGAGACCGCTGTCTCGGTGAGCATCGGCGGCAAGACCGTCACCATCGGGGCCATTGCCAAGGGCTCCGGCATGATCCACCCCAACATGGGTACCATGCTGTGTTTCATCACCACCGACTGCGCCATCACCCACGATGTGCTCCAGGACGCCCTCCACGAGATCGTCCCCCGCACCTTTAACCGGGTAACAGTGGACGGAGACACCTCCACCAATGATATGTGCGTGGTGCTGGCCAATGGCCTGGCGGGCAATGAGCAGATTGAGTGGAAGGACGACAGCTTCACCGTATTTTACAAGGCGCTTTATCAGGTGTGCGAGACGATGGCCAGGGCGATCGCCGCCGACGGCGAGGGCGCTTCCCGGCTGGTGACCTGTACGGTCCGTTGCGCCCGCAGCGAGGAGAGCGCCGAGCGCCTTGCCAAGGCGGTGGTGAGTTCTTCGCTGGTGAAGGCGGCACTGTTCGGCGCGGATGCCAACTGGGGACGGGTTTTGTGCGCCATGGGCTATTCCAAAGCCCCCTTCCGCCCGGAATATGTGGATATCAGCTTCTCCTCCATCCAGGGGAGCATCCTGGTGTGTGAGAAGGGCGTTGGCCTTGACTTTGACGAGGAACTTGCCAGGAAAATCCTCAGCCAGGACGAGGTGGTCATTGATGTTTCCCTGAACGAGGGCGGCAGTGAGGCCACTTGCTGGGGCTGTGACCTGACCTATGAATACGTAAAAATCAATGGTGACTACAGAACCTGAGAGCCGGGCATTTTCTGCGGCGTGATACCCCTTGCCCTGCGGAGCGGTTTTCATATTTTACCTTGAAAGGGAGCTTTTCCATGTCCTCACTTATTGAGCGCGCCCAGGTGCTGGCCGAGGCGATGCCCTACATTCAAAAATTCAACGGGAAGACCATAGTGGTAAAATATGGCGGAAACGCCATGATCTCAGAGGAGCTGCGCCAGGCGGTGATCTCCGATCTGATCCTGCTCTCCCTGGTGGGAATCCGGGTGACGGTGGTCCACGGCGGCGGGCCGGAGATCAGCAATATGCTGAAGCGCCTGGGGCATCAGTCCAAATTTGTGGACGGCCTGCGCTACACTGACGAGGAGACCATGGAAGTGGTTCAGCAGATCCTATGCGGCAAGGTGAACAAGGATCTGGCTGCCCTCATCAACAGCCAGGGGGGCCGGGCGGTGGGCCTGTGCGGCATGGACGCCGACCTGTTCCAGGCCGTCCGGCTGGACGATAGGTATGGGCTGGTGGGCTCCATCCAGAGGGTAAACCCTTCCGTTGTGGAGGACGCGCTCCACAACGGCTACATCCCCGTGGTTTCCACCGTGGCCCGTGGCATTGACGGGCCGACCGCTTACAACGTGAACGCCGACACCGCCGCCGCCAAGCTGGCGGTGGCGCTGAACGCGGAAAAGCTGATCCTGCTCACCGACGTGCGTGGCCTGCTCACCGACCCCCAGGACGAGAGCACCTTGCTCCACCAAGTCCGGGCGTCGGAGATCCCCGGCCTCATCAAGGACGGGGTGATCCAGGGGGGCATGATCCCCAAAATCGACTGCGCCGCCGAGGCGGTGCGCTCCGGGGTGAGGAGCACCGTCATCCTGGACGGACGCATCCCTCACTCCATCCTCATTGAACTGCTCAGCGACGCGGGCGTGGGCACGATGATCACTGTGTAAGGAGGTGCCGATAGTGACCTTTGAAGAGCTGAAAAAATTGGACAGCCAATATGTTGTACAGAGTTATGGCCGCAGCCCCATTGCCATCGACCATGGACAGGGGGCCACCCTGTATGGCGTAGACGGGAAGGAGTACATCGACTTTGCCTCCGGCATCGGTGTGCTGTCGGTGGGCACCGCCAACCCTAAGTGGCAGGCGGCCGTCGCCGAACAGGCGGGGAAGCTGGCCCATATCTCCAACTTATATTACTCTGAACCCTATATCCGTTTGGCGGAAAAGCTGTGTACCCGCTCCGGTATGGCGGCGGCATTTTTTGGCAATTCCGGCGCGGAGGGGAACGAAGGTATTATCAAGCTGGCACGGAAGTACTCCTGGGAGAAATACGGCGAGGGAAGAGGCACTGTCATCACCCTGAACCGTTCATTCCACGGCCGCACCATTACCACCCTGGCCGCTACCGGCCAGGATGTGTTCCACAAATATTTTTTCCCCTTTACCGAGGGCTTCCGCTGGGCGGATCCCAATATCGACGGCATCCGGCAGGCGGAGGGCGAGGATGTGTGCGCCGTGCTGGTGGAGCTGGTGCAGGGCGAGGGGGGTGTGCTGCCCCTGGATCCCGAATTTGTACACGATCTGGCCAAGCTGTGCGCGGATCGGGACTGGCTTTTCCTGGTGGACGAGGTGCAGACCGGCATAGGCCGCACCGGATCGCTGTTCTGCTTCCAGCAGTACGGCGTACAGCCTGACGCCCTGTCCTTTGCCAAGGGGATTGCCGGGGGCCTGCCCATGGGCGGCTTCCTGGTGAACGAGAAGTGCCGCCATGTGTTCGCGCCCGGCGACCACGCATCCACCTTTGGCGGCAATCCGGTGTCTGCCGCCGCGGCCTGCGCGGTACTGGACATTTTGGATGACGAGGCCATTTCCCAAGTGAAAGGAAAGGGCGAGTACCTGCGGGCCGCGATTGAATCCATGGATCTGCCCTGCCTGGGCAAGACGCGGGGCATGGGCCTGATGATTGGCGTGGAGGTGTCGGCGGGCTTCTCCAACAAGGAGTTGTGCGCCAAGCTGAACCAGGCGGGCCTGCTCAGCCTCACCGCTGGGCCGGGTCTGCGGTTCCTGCCGCCGCTGACCATCACCAAGG
>JAIEFH010000071.1 GCA_029067025.1 Oscillospiraceae bacterium
GAACTCCAGGCCCAGGTCGACCAGGTGGCGGCGGAATACGGCGACGACAGCGAGGAGGCCAACGCCGCCTGGATGGTCGCCTGGAACAAACAGATGCGCAACCGCACCCTGGACGAGACCTATGAGCCGGGGTCGGTATTCAAACCCATCACAGTGGCAATCGGCTTGGAGGAGGGCATCATCTCCCTGGACAGCACCTACTACTGCGGCGGATCCAAAAAGTTTCCGGGCGTAGATGACCCCATCAGCTGCCACAAAAAGGGCGGCCACGGGGAACAGAACCTGACCAAAGCGGTGGGCAACTCCTGCAACGTGGCCCTGATGGACATCGCGGCGGAGCTGGGGCCGGAGATCACCTGGAAGTACTGGGAGGATTTCGGCCTGTTCGACAAGACCGGCATCGACTTGAGCGGAGAAGAGAAGGGCATCTTCTGGAGCGAGGAGCATTTCAAAAGCATCAACGCGTCGCTGGAGCTGGCCACCAGCTCCTTCGGCCAGCGCTTCAAGGTCACCCCCTTGGAGATGGTCACCGCCTTTGCCGCCGTCATCAACGGCGGGCACCTGCTCCAGCCCTACGTGGTGCAGTCCATCACCGACGGGGAGGGCAATACCACCTTCTACCATGAGACCCAGGAGGTGCGGCAGGTTATCAGCGAGTCCACCTCTGAAAAGATGCGGGGCATCCTGGAGAGCGTGGTCGCCAACGACTCCGGCCACAACGCCGCCCAGAGCGGCTACCGCATCGGCGGCAAGACGGGTACCTCGGAATTGCTGGATCGGAAGAACGAGCCCGGCTATAATAACGATGTCATGTGTTCTTTCATGGGTTTTGCCCCGGCGGATAATCCCCAGGTGCTGGTGCTGGTGGTGTACGACACGCCCAAGCGTTCCGGCCCGGGCTCCAGCTATACCTCCGGCGGCACCTACATCAGCGGCGGCAACATCGCCGCCCCCATGGTCGGGGCGCTCATTGCCGACATCCTGGACTATATGGGCATCGAAAAGCAGTACTCCGGCGACGAGCTGGCAGGCGCGGATACCCCGATGCCCTATGTGGTGGGGAAAGAGCTGACGGTGGCCAAGGGCGCGCTGCAAAACGCGGGCTTTGAGTGCCGCACCGTGGGCACGGGCAATACTGTCACCCACCAGGTGCCCGCTGCCGGTGTGTCCATCCCTGGCGGATCCAACGTGATCCTGTATCTCGGGGAGGACGCGCCCATAGAGCAGGTGGAGGTGCCCAGCCTGGCCGGGCTGAGCCCAACGGCAAGCAAAAATAAATTGGAGGAGCTGGGCCTGTTCATGCGGGCCACGGGCGTGGTGGACTTCACTGATCCGACGGTCGTGATGGCTGCCCAGTCGCTGGACGCGGGAACCATGGTGTCGCCGGGCACGGTGGTGGAGGTAAGATTTGTGACCAATGTTGAGTATGGCGACCGATAGGAGTAAAATAGGGGATCCTGTGGCCGTGGTGGGCCGGGGCGGTACGCTGACGGCGGGGCTGCTGCGCAGGCTGCTGCCCCACCCGGTGGTGGAGCTGACCCCCTGCCAGGCGGCGCTCTATGAGGGGCGCTGCCGCGCGGTGGTGGTGGAGAACTTCGACCAGCCCGCCCAAAGGACGCTGAGCGGCTGCGCCGCGGCCCGGTGGGCGCTGTCCCGCAGAGCGGATGTGACCGTTGTGGGGCTGGACGATCCGGAAGGGCGCCGGCTGGCGCGGGCCATGCCGGGAACGGTATACGCCTACTCCGACGGGCGGCCCCAGGCGGATCTCACCGCCAAAAATGTGCGTCTCCGGGGGGAACGGCTGGAGTTCGAGGCTTTTACGGCCCGCGGGGAGCTGACCCGGGTGCGGGTGAGCGTGGAACAGGAGCCCCGATTATACGACCACCTGGCCGCCCTGGCGGGGGCGCTGGCGCTGGGCGTGCCTTTGCCGGACGCGGTGGCCCGGTTGAACGGCTGAAGGGAAACGCGGAAAATACGAAAGAGAGTATGGAGGAAAAGCTATGGTACGGATACTGCTGGCGGCGCTGACCGCCTTTGTGATCTCGGTGGTGGTGGGATGGTTCCTCATCCCCGCTCTGCGGGCCCTGCACGCGGGCCAGTCCATCAAGGAGATCGGCCCCAACTGGCACAAAAACAAGGAGGGCACCCCCACCATGGGGGGCATCATGTTCATCCTGGCGGTGATTGTGGTGGTCATTGCCTTTGGCTGGCAGGATATGGCGGCAGGGAGCTGGCAGGCGGTGTTTGTGCTGGGCTTCGCCCTGGTATGCGGGGCCATCGGCTTTGTGGACGACTTCGCCAAGATCCGTAAGCACGAGAACACCGGCCTCACCGCCGGATGGAAGTTTTTGCTCCAATTGGCGGCGGCCATCGCGTTCCTGGCGCTGCTGCGGAACAGCCACCACCTCAGTCCCAACCTGTATATTCCCTTTATCAGCGCCACCGTGCCCCTGCCCTGGGGGGTGTACTTGGTGTTCGCGGCCTTTGTCATGGTGGGCTGTGTCAACGCGGTCAACCTCACCGATGGGCTGGACGGTCTGGCCGGATCGGTGACCCTGGCGGTGTCGGTATTTTTCGCGGTGCTGTCCCATTGGTGGAAATTTGGCGCGGTGGGCGTGTTCGCAGGGGCGCTGGCAGGAGGACTGCTGGGCTTCCTGGTGTATAATTTTCACCCCGCCAAGGTGTTCATGGGGGACACCGGCTCCCTGTTCCTGGGGGGCGCGGTGTGCGGCATGGCGTTTGCCCTGGACGCGCCGCTGGTGCTGGTGCCTGTGGGCATCATCTACATCGCCGAGACTATGAGCGACATCATCCAGGTGGGCTATTTCAAGCTCACCCACGGCAAACGGATCTTCCGCATGGCCCCCCTCCACCACCACCTGGAGCTGGGCGGTTGGAGCGAGGTGCGCATTGTGCTCACCTTCACCGGCATCACCGTGGCGTTCTGCCTGCTGGCGTTTGTCGGGGTCATGTACCGCTACGCGATCTGACCGCTTCGCAGCGTGACAACAGTAAATTGATTTCCCGGCAAAGGGGGGGAACACCATGCGAAAAAAAGCCAAGCGCGACCTGACCATTGAACAGCAGCTGGCCCGGGGGCCCATCGATCTGCCCTTTCTGGCCCTGGTGATGCTGCTCACCGCCATCGGCCTCATCATGGTGCTGTCCGCCTCCTATGCC
>JAIEFH010000072.1 GCA_029067025.1 Oscillospiraceae bacterium
CTATAAATATGATTCAAATCCATACGTCTGTGGTATGGGTAAAGATAATTTGTTGGCAAAAGGCGATTTATAAACTGGAATTTATAGGAGGACCTTGCGATGATAGTCAAAGGTTTGGAGTGGACATTTGATACAGTGGCATCTACCTATGAGAAGCTTCGTCCTGGGTATCCTGATGAACTTTATAAAATGATATTCGATAATATTACTCTTAACCAGTCTTGTTATGCAGTAGAGGTAGGATTGGCGGTGGTCAAGCAACATTACCGTTTTTGAAAACGAAATGTAATCTGACTGCTGTCGAATATGGTGAGCAGCTTTCTGAATTGTGTAAAGAAAAGTTTAAGGAATATTCTAATTTCTCCATCATAGCAAGCAAATTTGAGGATACGAATTTTTTAGATGATATATATGATTTGGTTTATTCTGCATCAGCGTTCCATTGGGTGCCTGAGAAGGTCGGATATACAAAAGTTGTTCTCTATGCTGAGACGTGGTGGTGTATTTGCACGATTTGCCAATCACCCTTACCGCGCCAAAGATAATTTACCACTTTCGGAGGAAATAGATCGAATTTATGGCGAGTATTATTACAATTTCTATCATAAGAAACAGGAAGTACCGACAGAGTATAGCGAGGAACAAGCCATACAAAGAGCAGGACTCGCAGAAAAATATGGTTTCGTGGATATAAAATATGCTTTGTTTCATAGAACACGAATTTTTTCGGCAAATGAGTATAGCACATTGCTCGGAACATATTCTGACCATATTGCAATTGAGGAAAGTATAAGAAAAAATTTTTTCTCAAAGATTGAGGATGCAATAAATAGTCATGGTGGTTCAATTACATTGTATGATACCATTGATCTGCAACTTGCGAGAAAGCCATAAATTTCAGTTTATTGGGCTGTTATCCATGATGGGCAACGGCCCTTTTGACTACTTTACTGAAATGCTCTGAAAATTGGCTTTTGGCAACACAAAAAGTAAAAGGATGTAAATATTTTTAAGAAATCAGATTTATACATCGGGAACACAATAGCGAATTGAGATAAAGAGGTGATTCCTTTGGCAAACATTCTGATTGTTGAAGATGAAAAGGCCATGCAGGACATTATCGCGGAGTATATGCAAAAGGGAGGGCATACCTGCTTTACCGCTGACGATGGCATAGACGCACTGGTTATGCTCAAAAGCAGTCCTATGGATCTGATGATCCTGGATGTGATGATGCCCCACCTGGACGGCTTCTCTGTCTGCAAAATGGCGCGGGAAATGAGCAATATGCCCATCATCATGCTGACCGCCAAAAGCACAGAGGATGATAAGCTGAAAGGCTATGGCTACGGCGCGGACGATTACATGATCAAGCCGTTCAGCCCCAAGGTGCTGTTGGCAAAGGTAAATGCCCTTCTGCGCCGGTCCTCCGCCATATCCGCGGAAACAGTCAGTGCCGGTAAAGTCATGCTCCAACCCAATGCTCACAAGGTCTATCTTGACGGTCAGGAGATCACGCTGACCCACAAAGAGTATGAACTGCTTTCCTTCCTGATGGGAAATCCAGGGCAGATTTTCAGCCGGGAGCAGCTTTTGAACCGTGTCTGGGGCTACGATTTCGAGGGATCGACCCGCACCGTGGACACCCACATCAAAACCCTGCGGCAAAAGCTGGGGGACGAGGGCAGGCATATCGTAACGCTGATTCGCTCCGGCTATAAATTTGAGGTAACAATATGAAAGAGGCTTTTTCTCTCCGCACGGTGCGGAAAAAGATTGTGATGCTCTCCAAGGTGGCAGGGGTTGCGCTGATTTTCTCCTACGTTCTGTCTACTCGTTTGCCCGTCAGCGAGGATGCTTCTCTCCTGATTTGGCTGGGTTTTGTTTTTCTGCTGGTTTCGGGGATCGATTTTTTCATGGGACGCTTTATCTCAAAGCCGATTTCAGAGTTAAACACTTCGGCAAAGCATATGGCGAACCTGGATTTCTCAATCCCCTGCGGGGTATCTTCCGCCGATGAATTTGGGGAGCTATCAACCAGCCTGAACACAATGGCCGAAAATCTCCAGCAGGCCCTTGCCCGGCTGGAAGACGCAAACACACAGCTTGAGCGGGACGTGGAAAAAGAGCGGCTCTTACTGGCAGAACGCAAGGAGCTTGTGGACAGCCTGTCCCACGAAATGAAAACGCCGCTGGGCGTTATCCGAGCCTACGCCGAGGGCTTGCAGGACGAAGCAGCCGAGGCCAAAAAGCAAAAATACGCCCAGGTCATTATTTCCGAGGTTGAGCGGATGAATGATCTGGTTGTGACCCTGCTGGACTTGTCAGCATTGGAATCAGGCGCGGCCCGCCTTACAGTCACCCGGTTTGATTTTGTGGAGTTGGTTGAAACCGTGGCCGGGCGGCTTCTGGTGGATGCTCCCGACGCAGACTTTGTTCTGCAATATGATTTACCGGAGCAAAAGGTTTTTGTACAGACCGATCAGCGGCGCATGGAGCAGGTTTTAGGCAATCTGATCGTCAACGCCAAGAAAAATGTGTATCCTGGTGGCATCCTGCGGCTGGAACTGGTTTCAGACGGCGACGCTTTACACTTCTCCATCTTCAATCAGGGCCGGCCCATTCCGGCGGACGATCTCCCCAAAATTTGGACAAAATTCTTCCGGGACAACAATGCGGGGTACAGCGGTTCCGGGCTGGGGCTGTCCATCGTGGCGCAGATCCTGTCTATGCAGGAGTTGCCCTATGGCGCGGAAAATCTGGCGGACGGAGTGCGGTTCTATTTTTCCATCCCCATCACAAAATAATTTCACACGGATTTCACAGCGACCTCACACCAATTTCACACCGCCCATCTAAACTCTCCTTATCTCAGATAAGGAGGGTTTTTGATGTTTTTAGGTCTGGAATGGAAGAAGTGGGCGATCATCATCGCTGCGCTGGTGGTTATAATCCCCATTAAGATCAAGTTCATCCAGTGGTGGAGTGAACGTCAGCAGGAGAAAAAGAAGGACCAGCGCGGGAAGTGGGGTGATGAGGAATGATCGAGGTCAGGAACCTGACGTTTTCCTACAGCAAGGACAAACAGGCCCTCCACGGCCTGGACTTTACCGTAGAGGACGGGGAGATTTTCGGCTTCCTGGGGCCGAACGGCTCAGGGAAATCCACGACCCAAAAAATCCTAACCGGGATTTTGAAGGGTCACGGCGGAAGGGTATCTCTGTTTGGGCAGGACATCTCCGCCGGCCACGGCCCGGAATTTTTCCAGCAGATCGGCGTCCTCTTTGAGTTCCCCTATCTGTACGCCAATTTGAGCGCGGTGGACAATCTGAACTACTTTGCCTCCTTCTATCCCTGGCAACAGCGGCGGGATGTAGGTGAACTGCTGGAAATGCTGGAATTCAAGCCGGACTTTTTGAAAAAGCCAGTGTCCTCTTACTCCAAAGGTATGCGCCAGCGGGTGAGCATGGCGAGGGCGCTGATCAGTAATCCCCGGCTGTTGTTCCTGGATGAACCGACCAGCGGCCTTGATCCCTCCGGCGCGGTGCTGTTCCGAAGGATCATCGAGCAGGAGCGCAAAAAGGGGACAACGGTTTTTGTGACGACCCACAACATGATGGACGCCGATTTGTTGTGCGACCGGGTGGCGTTTATTTCAAACGGGAACATCGTGGCCCTGGATACGCCCAAACGCTTGAAGGAGAAGAACAGCAATCACCGGGTTGTCATTGACTATTTGTATCAGGGGCAACTGGAAACGAAAACCGTTGAGGCCCGGTCATTGGAGGCGGGCATCCCCTTTGCCCATGACGAGATCATCAGCATCCACTCCCAGGAACCGACTTTGGAGGATATGTTCATCCAGTACACAGGGAGGGGGCTGTCCTGATGTGGAAAGGCTTTTGCGCCCTGTTCAAAAAGGACTGCCGAATGCTGGCATCGGGGAAATTTTTTCTGTTGGCGGTTGTTTTCCTGATCCTCTATACGGCGTATGTGAACTTTGGGTATATCCGCTTCATGCAGATGCCGCCCTACAATGTGTATCTGTATGACCCCGCCGGGACGCAGACAGAAGCATCCCCTCTGATCCATATGGTTCCGTCCATAGAGGCCATGGATGAGGCGCTGCTGGCTGACGCCAACGGCGTAGGGCTGGACGCCAGCGCGGGGGACGTGCGGGTGGTGCTTTACGCGGGAGCGGAAAATATTGACCGCCACCGGGCGGACTACGCGTTATCTCTGCTGCGGCCCTCTGCCAACAGCACCCCGGAGGTCATCGGGACGAACACACCGGAGCAAAAGGCTCGGAAAGAAATCACCTGTGAGCTGCTGTTCTTCGAGCTGGCCGCCGTGGGATTTTTGGGGATCGCCGCTGTTCTGTTTAAGGAAAAGAGCATGGGGGTCATCCGTGTCCACGCTGTTCTCCCGCTGCAAAGGAATCTGTTCCTCCTGTCCAAGTTGGCGGTATTCCTGCTCTCTGACCTTGTCTTTGCGGTGCTGCTTACCCTGCTGAATGTTGGGCTTTCCGGCGGAGTGGTACTGCTGCCCGCCGTCCTACTCCAAACGGCCATCCTTTCCCTGATGATGGCTTTGGTGGGCCTGCTCTGCGCTCTGCTGCTGAAAGATTTCCGGCAGTTCACATTGGCCTATCTGATTATTGCCATTTTCGCGGCAACGCCTGTGTTCCTGTCCGCGAACACGTCGATCAAGTTTGACTGGATCAATTTCCACCCATTTTATCATGTCTACATGGGACTGAAAAACGCTTACTTTGGAGCGGCAATTTCACCGGTCTATTACATTGGGGCTGTGTGCGCAATCGTGCTGCTGTTTCTGTTGGTGCAGCTTGCGTTCCGCCGGGAAATGGAAAAGGAGGGGTGAGACGTGGAAGGATTGAAATATCAGCTAAAAAGCGTGCTGAAAGACAAGTTCTGCCTGATGACCTTCCTGCTGCCCATCGTGGTTGCCATAGCGCTGAACTTTATGGGTTCCATCGACCTGTCCAGCCTGGGGGAACACCACTTCGGCGTACTGGAAAACGATCTGCCCCCGGAGACGATCACATGGCTGGAGCGGTACGGCCCGGTGACATTTTATGAAACAGTGGAGGAGCTTACCGCTGCCATCAACGAGCCATCCACCAATATCATCGGCGTAAAAGCGGATGGGGCGAGCATCAAAACAACGATTGCCGGGGATGAACTGGAAATCATCCGGCAGACGGCAGTGACGCTCCCGGCTCTCTATGAACAGCGGGAGGATGTTGGTCAGGCGGAAGTCCAGGTATTGGAGCGGCCTGATATTTTGGGAAGCCTCCAGGGTATTTTTATTCCCATGGTGCTGATCGTTGCCATGTTTATGGGCTGTACGTTCAACGCTATGAACATCATCTCGGAAAAGGAAGACGGCGTGGCCTTTGTCAACGAGGTTCTGCCCATGACGCCCAGCCAGTACATTTTGCAGAAAGTTGTGGTGGGGTTCCTCTTTGGAAGTGTATCGTCTGTCGTGACGGCGTGTATCTGTTTTCAGATGTCCGGGCTGCAATATGAGATGATGCTGGTGCTGATCGTCCTGTCTGCTTTTGTGGCGGCGCTGATCGGGCTGTTTATCGGCAAGCTCTCCGAAAGTCTAATGATCGGCGTGGTCTATATCAAAATCGTCATGCTGCTGTTTATCGCGGTGCCGATTGTATGCGCCTTAATCGGGGTGAGCGGGCCGCTGGCTGTGATCTGTAACCTTGTGCCATCCCAGCCCGCCTTTGAAGGTATCATGGCCCTGTCCAACGAGAATATGGGGACGGCAATGAAAGATATTGGTATCCTTGTCATTCACTGTATCGCGTGGTCTGCATTGTACGTTTTGATTTCTACCCGGCGGAAAAAGCAGAAAATTTGATGATCTGAACATCGTCTGCCCAGTGGCGGAGAAGAAAAAGCGCTGCTGGGCAGTCCGGTTTCTATGCTCAAACTGTATCATTTGTCAAAAAGCATTTCACACCCATCTATACGCTGAAATAAGGCCATAACCGCAGAAGGAGGTCAAATCATGAAGTGTGCTGTTACGGCTTCGACGAAAACAACAACAAAAGAATATGTCACTGTCCCAATTACATACCGCTCACTCTTTTGGCTGTTCCTGTTCGGGAGTGTGGCCGGATTTGTTTTGGAGGGGCTGTGGTGTATTTTAGAAAAGGGTGCATGGGAAAGCCATACCGCTACAATTTGGGGGCCGTTTTGTGTCATTTACGGCTTTGGTGCGGCAACGGTCTATCTGCTCTCAACGGCCTTGAAAGGAAAGGGCCTGCCGCTTCAATTTATCCTTTTTTCTATCATCGGGGCATTGGTGGAATATTTCGGCAGCCTATTTCAAGAGATTGTTTATCACTCAATGACATGGGATTACAGTGACCATTTTATGAATATTGATGGGCGGGTCAGCCTTCCAATGTCGCTGATTTGGGGCGTCTTGGGAACTGCTTCTGTGCGGTTTGTATTTCCCGCATTTGTCCAGCTCCTCAACAAAATGGAGGGGAAATTTTGGAGGATCGGTTGCATTGCCCTTTCTGTGTTCATGGCAGTAAATCTTTTATTATCGTCAGCGGCGGTTATGCGGTGGAAAGACAGGTTGACAGATCATACCCCAGCTGCAAACGCTTTTGAGCAATTACTTGATAACACCTACGATATCGACTTTATGAAAAAGAACTAT
>JAIEFH010000073.1 GCA_029067025.1 Oscillospiraceae bacterium
AGGAACACGATCCCCAGTCCGGCTCCCGCCCAGAAGGCGGGCCCCCGGCCCAGCAGGCGGGCGGGCTTCATCCGCCCCCGCCAGATGAGCAGGGCCAGCGCCCCCAGCGTGCCCAGAGCGCAGGCCAGCGCGTTCAGATCCAGCAGGAACAGCCCCCGCACGTCGGTAAAATGGCTCCTGCCGCTGTCAGACCACTTCAGCACACCGGTGGAGAAATGGTCGCGCTGGCCCAGGCAGTAGTCCAGCATCTCGCCGTAGGCGGTTTTGATCTCATCTTGGGTCAGGCCGGTGCGCTCCTCCAGTGCCAGGGGGCCGATGTGGGCGTAGTAAAAGGGGCGGCACAGGATGGGCGCGGCGATGGCCCCGGTGAGCAGGGCCAGGGCCGTCATAGCGGCCAGGAGGACGGAGAGGGGCTTACTGGTTTTCTTCATGGGATACCTCCTTTTCGGGCAGGGCGGACAGGGCGATCAACACTTGGGAGGGCAGATAGAACAGCCACATCCCCACGGACGCGGCGGGAAACAGGGGGGACGCGGCAGGCAGGACGTTGAACAGTCCCACGCAGGCATCGCACCCCACAAACAGGGTGAGGCCCAGGGCAAACAGCCGCCAGGGTCGGCCTTTCAGCGTCCAGGCCAGGGCGGTGTTGGACAGAAGCTGGGAGAAGTACAGCGCCGCCAGTAGGTTCACCGGAGCGGCCTGACCGACGGCCATCCCGGCGGCGTACACCGCCAGCCCCGCCCCCAGCGCCAGCCCGGAGCGGAGCGGCCATGCGGCAGGGCCTCCCGCCCGGCGCAGGCGGAGGAAATAGACCGTCTGGACGCATAAAAACAGGACGATGCCCAGGGCATAACAGTCGTTTCGCACCAGCAGGAACCAGTCCGCCCCGGCGGTGAGGGCCAGGGCAACGGGAACCAGCCGGTCGCCGCCCCGCAGGGCGCACAGCAGGGCGAAGGCCAGGCACAGCAGGATACCCACGTACTTAATTGGGATGGTCAGTCCACTCTGCCCCGTCAAATCCAGGGCGAGAAAGGCGGCATAGATCACGCCCTCCAACCCCAGAAAGGCCGCCGTCAGCTTAGGCGGGACGCGCTCAGCCATGGTTTGCGTCCTCCGGGTCGGTCAGATCCCGTTTGATGCCGGAGACCACCTGATGGAATTCCTCTGGGGTGGAAATTTTGCAGGCCCGCTCCTTCCAATAGGAGGCGTAGGGCACGCCCTTGAGATACCAGGCTAGGTGCTTGCGCATCTCCAGGCAGGCGATCTTCTCCCCCTTGTGGGCCAGCGCCAGCTCAAACTGCCGGATGGCGGTGTCCATCCGCTGGGCCAGCGGGGGCAGGGGCGGGATGTCCCGCCCTTCCAGGGCGGCGGCGCACTGCTCCAGGAGCCACGGGTTGCCGAAAGCCCCCCGGCCCACCATGGCCATGTCCGCGCCGGTATAGCTCAAAATCCGCACCGCGTCGCGGGCGCTGAACACGTCCCCGTTGGCGATCACCGGGATGGACACGGCGTTTTTTACCTCCCGGATGTAGTCCCAGTTGGCAGAGCCGGAGTACATCTGGGTTTTTGTCCGCCCGTGGACGGCCACGGCGGACACCCCCGCGTCCTCCATTCGCTTGGCGAACTCCACGCAGTTGATGGAGCCCTTGTCCCAGCCCAGGCGGCACTTCACGGTGACGGGCTTCCCTGCCGCGCCCCGCACCACCGCCGCCGCCACACGCTGGGCCTTGTCCGGGTCCCGCATGAGGGCGGAGCCGTCCCCGGAGTTGGCCACCTTGGGGACGGGGCAGCCCATGTTGATGTCGATGATGTCCGCCCCGGAACGCTCCAGGGCCAGCGCCGCGCCCTTCTCCATAAACGGCTCGTCGCAGCCGAAGATTTGGACGGCGGCGGGATGCTCCCCTTCACCCAGTTTCAGCAGGGTGGGGGTCTTTTTGTCCCCATAGCACAGCGCTTTCGCGCTGACCATCTCGGACACGGTATAGCACCCCGACAGCTCCCGGCACACCGTGCGGAAGGCCAGGTCGGTCACCCCCGCCATGGGGCCCAGGGCCAGCCGGGTGTTCAGCTCCACATTGCCGATTTTCATGGGTTCCTCTTTCTTTTCCGTCCCCGCCCTTGCGGGGTGGGGACGGAAACCAAAATTTATGTGTTATCATACCAAATTTTCCCCCAAAAGGCAAGACAGGTTCCGACTGCCTTTTCCAATAGGCCTGTCCTATAATGACGGAGTTACCATAATATGGGACTCTGTACATATGACTTGACCACGGAGGGATGCGCCATGACGGCAAACGAGGGAACCAAACGGGAAAAGCAGAGGCGGAGCCTGCCTGTGCCGATGATAATGCGGCTGTCCGACTGCGGGGTGCGGTTCCTGCTGGCGGCGGTGCTGGCGGGGGCGGAGCTGATGGGAGGGCACTCCCTGTTCGCCCTGGCGCTGGTGGGGGTGTGCCAGCCGGGGATGGAGGGGTTCGCGGCCCTGCTGGGCGCGGCACTGGGTTACCTGTCCTTCCGGGGGGTGGTGGAGGGCCTGCGCTACATCGCCGCCTCTATGATGGTGTGCGCCGTAGCCCTGGCCATGGGGGAGTTCGAGATCTACCACCGCCCCTGGTTCATGCCGGCCGTGGCCGCCGCCCTCAACGGCATGGTGGGCTTTGTCTACCAGTCCGCCGCCGGGTGGGGCAGGGGATCGGCGGTGGGCTTTGTCACCGAGGTGGTGCTCACATACGGGACGGTGTACCTGTACCGTCAGGCCTTCGACCTCTGGGAGAAGCGCCGCCCTGGCGGGGAGATCTCGGTGCGCCAGATGGCGGGGGGCGTGGCCCTGGCCGCCACGCTGATGATGACCCTCACCCGGGTGACGGTGGCGGGGGACTACTCGCTGGGCCGGGTGCTGTGCGTGCCCATCGTGCTCATCGCCATGCGGTATGACCTGAAATGGAGCCTCTTCGTGGGATTTGTCCATAGTGTGTTAC
>JAIEFH010000074.1 GCA_029067025.1 Oscillospiraceae bacterium
GAGTGGTAATGATCGAGGCAGAAGCCGCGTCCTCGACCCATTCGGGGTCATCCCACGGGTCCTCCATCTCGTCGTCGTACAGCCCCAGATCTTCCGGGGTCAGACCAAAGGCCTCGGCGAGAGCCTCAATGATCTTCTTGCCCTCCGGGGAGTCAACGTCGATGATATCCGGATCCTCCTCGCTGAAGCGGTCCTTCTCCATCAGCAGGCCCAGGATGTCATTGCCCTGCTCGTCGGGATACCAATACGCCTGCATGTAATAGTAGTTGTCGTCCCCCAGCAGTCCGCTGTGAAGCATGGTCTCGATCTGCTCCACCAGGAAATCCGCCACGCCCATGTCCTCGTCGGCAAGGGGCGTTTTGAACTTGAAGTACATCGCGCTGTTATCTTCGTCGTCCATGGCCTGTTTCAGCGCGGCGGGGACGTCGTAAAGGCTGTCCACCTCAACGCCGTTCTGAACGGCGGGGGAGTACTTGACGCTCTTGGCCTCGGGCAGGGCGGACTCGTCCCAGCTGTGGCCATTTCTGCACACGGCGTCCGTCATGTTGAAATTGGCGTACATGACCCCGTGGGCGTCGCTGTAGATGTCCACGTGATACCACTCGCCATCCAGGTTCACCAGGTCCCAGGAGTGGTACTCGTTATGTACGATGTGGACGTCGATGCCCATCATGTTCAGGAACAGGCGGAAGGTGGTGGCGTAGCCCACGCACACTGCGTTCTTGGAGGTGAGCACATCGTGGGGGGTGAAGGCGCTGCGCCCCATGCCGGGGCGGCTGATGACACCTCTGGAGCTGCCGCCGATGTTCTTCACCATCCACTGATAGACGGCCCGCTCCTTCTCATAGTCGCTCATGCCGTCCTCAATGACCTCGTCCAGCACGGCTTTGGCCATTTTCAGCGTCTCTTTGTCCTCCGAGCTGAGCTGGCTGTCGTCGCCGGTCTTGTAGGCGTCGGAGATATGGGTGGTGGAGCGGATCTCGTACTCGCCGCCCACTTTGAAACCATCCTCAATGTACTCGTTCTCCTGCTTTTCCTCCTCGGCCCAGCGATCCCGCTGCTCGTCGATGAACCCGCCCATCGTGTCGGCGTACTGCCGTTGGGCGTATGCCTGGTAGACGTTCAAGCCCAGGCTTGCCAGCAGACAGGCGGAGAGAAGAACGACGGCTATAATTTTACCCGCTTTGCCTCCCTTTTTGGACTGCTTGATCTCATTGGCTTCGTTGATCTCGGTGCTCATGATGTAAGAGCCCTCCATTCCATCAAAAGATAACACGAATAAGATAGCACAGGATCCTCGTGGATTCAACACCCTAAATCTTAAGCTTGGTTTAAGAACTGGTATCAATGCTGTAAGAACTTTGTATCGAACTTGTAACCAGGGCGGCGGGAAATCCCGCCGCCCTGCTGGTCAATCTGTGGTAATGCTCAGGGTTTCGCCGTCGGCGGACAGGCTCACCCGGGTGATGGGGTCGGCGTACCGCTGGATGAGCTTGGCGGCGATGGGATCTTCCAGATCCTTCTGAATCTGCCGGCGCAGATTCCGGGCGCCATAGGCGGCGGAGTAGGACTTCTTCACCAGGTAGTCCAGCACGCTCTCGTCATAGGAGAACGTGATGTTTTTCTCCTTCATCACCGCGTCCAGTTCGGACAGCATGATCCGGGCGATGGCCTTGAAGTTGTCCTCGGTGAGCTGGTTGAAGTAGACGATCTCGTCCACCCGGTTGATGAACTCAGGCCGCAGGAAGGCTTCCAGCCCCTTCATGGCCTTTTCCTTGCCCAACTGGTTGGCGGAGCGGTCGAAGCCCAGGGAGCCGCCCTTGATGTCGCTGCCTGCGTTGGAGGTCATGACGATGACGGTGTTCTCGAAGTTGACCACCTTGCCGTGGGCGTCGGAGATGTGGCCGTCGTCCAGGATCTGGAGCAGCACGTTGAGCACGTCGGGGTGGGCCTTCTCGATCTCGTCGAAGAGCACCACGGTATAGGGTTTGCGGCGGATCTTCTCGGTGAGCTGCCCCGCGTCGTCATAGCCCACATACCCCGGGGGGGAGCCGATGATCCGGGAGACGGAGTGCTTTTCCATGAACTCGCTCATATCCAGCCGGATGAGGGACTCCGGGGAGGAGAACAGGTCGGCGGCAAGGCGCTTGACCAGCTCCGTTTTGCCCACGCCGGTGGAGCCCACGAAGATGAAGGATACCGGCTTGTGCTTGGCGGAGATGCCCACCCGCCCCCGGCGGATGGCGTTGGACACGGCGTTGACCGCGTCGTCCTGGCCCACGATATGGGCTTTCAGACGCTCGTCCAGCTTGGCCAGCCGCTCGAACTCCTGCTCCTGGATGGAGGAGGCTGGAATTTTTGTCCACAGCTCGATGACTTTTGCCAGATGGGCGGCGGTCAGCGGGGGATCGCCCTTGGCGGCGATGGCGCTGCGCTCCCCGGTGAGCTGGGCCTGGCGGCTCTTCAGCTCGGCCAGACGCTGGTAGGCCCTGTCGTTGGCGGCGGCCTGCACCGCCTGCTTCTCTGCGGTGACAGAGGCCAGCCTCTGCTGAAGCTCGACGATCTGCCTGCGGCGGCCGTCCTGGCGCTCCTGGAAGGCGGGGTCGTCCCGGTTGGGGGCCTCGGCGTCGTCCCGGCTCACCGCCATTTCCAGGGTGTCCCGCTGGCGCTGGAGGCGCTGTTCCTGCCGCTGAAGCTCCTGGAGGCGGGGGTCGTTCTGCCCGCCGGTGGAGGCCAAAACCACCTCCATCTCCTTGGCGTAGTCGGCCAGCTCCTTGTCGATCTCCGCCATCCGGGCCAGCTCCTTGTTGTGGAGGTTGACGTCGGAGGACGCCTCGTCAATGAGGTCGATGGCCTTATCGGGGAGGTAGCGGTCGGTGATATACCGCTCGCTCATGACCACGGCCTGGCGGCAGATGTCCGGGCTGATGGTGACATGGTGGAAGGACTCATAATAGGGCGCGATCCCCTTCAGGATTTCCACCGAGTCGTCGATGGAGGGCTCCTCCACGATGACGGGCTGGAACCGGCGCTCCAGAGCGGAATCCTTCTCGATGTACTTGCGGTACTCGGTGAGGGTGGTGGCGCCAATGACCTGGATCTCACCCCGGCTGAGGGCGGGTTTGAGGATGTTGGCGGCGTTCATGGAGCCCTCCGCGTCCCCTGCGCCCACAATGGAGTGGACCTCGTCGATGACCAGGATGATGTTGCCCAGCTTCTTCACCTCGTCGATAAGGCCCTTCATGCGGCTCTCAAACTGGCCGCGGAACTGGGTGCCCGCCACCAGGGCGGTGAGGTCCAGCAGATAGACCTCCTTGTCCAGCAGCTTGTAGGGCACGTCACGGTCGTAGATGCGCTGGGCCAGCCCCTCGGCAATGGCGGTCTTGCCCACGCCGGGGTCGCCGATGAGGCAGGGGTTGTTTTTCTGCCGCCGGTTCAAAATCTGGATGGTGCGCTCGATTTCATTGGCCCGTCCCACAATGTGATCCAGTTTGCCCTCGTGGGCCTTGCGGGTGAGGGAGATGCAGTAGTTTTCCAAAAACTTACGTTTCTGACCCCGGTCGGCCTTATTGGCGGCCGCTTTGTCCTCCCGGGCGGCGCCGCCCCGCTGCATTGGATCCCGGTCGGGCTGGGGGGTGTCCGAGCC
>JAIEFH010000075.1 GCA_029067025.1 Oscillospiraceae bacterium
ATGCAAGGTCGTATTTTTCTATGTCGGGGGAAAATCAGTTTGCCCTTATCCAGAAAAAATCGCTTTGCCCCACGACAATACGGCTTATTCCAGTTCCACCGTCGCCGGGGGCTTAGAGGTGATGTCGTACAGCACTCGGTTGACCCCTTTTACCTCGTTGACGATGCGCACAGACACCCGATCCAGCAGCTCATAGGGGATCCGCGCCCAGTCCGCCGTCATGAAATCGTCGGTGGTCACCGCCCGCAGAGCGATGGCGTAATCGTAGGTTCGCCCGTCGCCCATCACTCCCACGGAGCGCATATTGGTCAGGGCGGCGAAGAACTGGCTCAAATTCTTCTCCTCCCCCGCCTTCGCCATCTCCTCCCGGAAAATGGCGTCCGCCTCTCGGAGGATGTCCAGCTTGTCCTTTGTGATATTTCCAATCACCCGGATGGCCAGCCCCGGCCCTGGGAAGGGCTGGCGCACCACCATGTACTCCGGCAGACCCAGCTCCCGGCCCAGTTGGCGCACCTCATCCTTAAACAGCAGGCGCAGGGGCTCCACGATCTCTTTGAAATCCACATAGTCCGGCAGGCCGCCCACGTTGTGGTGGCTCTTGATGACGGCGGCGTCTCCCGCCCCGGACTCGATGACGTCGGGGTAGATGGTGCCCTGGGCCAAAAAGTCCACGGCACCCACCTTTTTGGCTTCTTCTTCAAACACCCGGATAAACTCCTCGCCGATCATCTTCCGCTTCCGCTCCGGCTCGTCCACCCCGGCCAGCTTAGCCAGGAACCGCGTCTCCGCGTCCACCCGGATGAAGTTCATGGCCCATTTGGAGAACGCGGCCTCTACCTCGTCCCCCTCGTTTTTCCGCATGAGGCCGTGATCCACAAACACGCAGGTGAGCTGCTCCCCCACCGCCTCGGCCAGCAGGGCCGCCGCCACAGAGGAGTCCACCCCGCCGCTGAGGGCCAGCAGCACCTTGCCGTCCCCAATTTTCTCCCGCAGGGCGGCAATAGCAGTGCGCTTATAGTCCTCCATAGTCCAGTCCCCGTGGGCATGGCACACCTCATAGAGGAAGTTGCGGATCATGTCCACGCCGTGCTCGGTGTGGTTCACCTCGGGGTGGTACTGCACGCCGTAGAAGCCCCTGCTCTCGTCGGCAATGGCCACATTGGGGCAGGCGTCCGAGTGGGCCATGAGAGCAAAGCCCTCCGGCACCTTTTCCATATAGTCCCCATGGCTCATCCAGGTAACGCCCGTGTCCGGCAGGCCCTTGAACAACCTGCATCCCGTCTCAAAATAGGTGACAGTCTTTCCGTACTCCCGGGCAGAGTCGTCCTGGGCGGCGGTGACCCGGCCCCCCAGATGGTGAGCCATCAGCTGGCAGCCGTAGCAGATGCCCAGGATGGGCACGCCCCAGGTGAAGATGTCCGGGTCAACGTGGGGTGAGGTCTCCAAATAGACGGAGTTGGGCCCCCCGGTGAAAATAATCCCAATGGGCTCCATGGCCCTCAGGTCGGCCAGGGGGGTGGTATAGGGCTTGACCTCACAGTACACACCGCACTCCCGAACCCGTCGGGCAATGAGCTGGTTATACTGCCCGCCGAAGTCCAGCACAATCACAAGCTGATGGCTCATACGCTCTCTCCTTTTCTCCCAGCAGACTGCATTGACACTCCGCCGCTTTATATTTTACAGCCACAAAAAATCGTCCAGCTCCCCGTGCTCAAACAGGATGCTCCCCTCGTGCTTCTCCTCGTCCCGCACCGGCAGAAAGGGATCCAGCGCCGTCACCCGCTTTCCGCACTCGGGACAGCGGTATTGGATCGCCCCGCAGGCGTACATCCCCGGCGGAATATCCGCCTTTTTATCCACCATGCGCAGATTTCGTCTGTAGTAGTCCGCGTCTTTATGTTCCACATAATGGCCCACCGTCATGTTGGGCAGAGCAAACAGCTGCTTGCGAACTTTCTCCATCTCGCATTTGCAGTCCTTGCACCAGTCGTCCTGGAACTTGGCCAGTATTTTCCCTAACAACCCCATGTCAATCCCTCGAGGCCTGTTTGGCGGCGTCCAGCACCTGCACCATCATATCCGCCTTGGAGATGGCCTCCAGAATCTTTGGGTCATCCATCCTCCAGCGCTGGTTGGAGGTGAATGTATTTACCCGCACCTTTACCCCGTCGATGAGGAACAAGAAGCCCACCCGGCTAGTGCCCCGCATGAAGCCCGCGCCGCCTGCTCCGTCCTCCGTCCACGTTTTGGTGATGCGGCCGGCAGACAGGATGTACTGCTCAAAGGGATTCCAGAAAAACAGCAGCGCCACCTTGCCCTGGCGGATATCCACCGCCACAGTCTGGTTGCTGCCGTAGAAGGTCTGGTTACGGTTGAACCCCTGGCTGTCGAGCTGCTTCATCATCTGCTTTTTCTTCTGGTTCCAGATGCTAGTGGGGCCCAGGATCCACCACGCCACGGACAGGAGAGTAGGGCCCATAAAACACACCACCGCCCCCATGCCGCCGTCACGGAAGAAGCAGTTGCCGATCAGGCCGCCCAGCGCGATCACCGCGATGGGCACGGCAATAACCAATAGCAGATAGACAATATTGATTTTTTTCACAGGTTTCGCGTTCATTTCAAACAATCTCCTTTTCAGAACTTTTAAATATTCTCCCTTGTCCCCCAGGACAGCCAGTCTATCACTCCCACTCCCCCTTCTGCTCCTCCTGTTTTCTCCGGGGAGCAAAAAAGTACGGAAATAGCCCAATCCTGGCTCCCAGGGCATGAATCAGGGGAAAGCACACCAGGATAGTGACCACCTGCACCACGCTGGTGTAGCTGCTGGTGTAGACCTCCTGGCTGGCCTTGCCGCCAACTCCCAGCATATCCACATAGAAATCGGTGCGGCTCAAAGGCTCGGAATACTCGATCTGATGGATGAAATTCTCATTGAAGGTGAGATCCTCGTACACCACCCGGCCCACGGGCAGGGTATGCTCGCTGGAGTAGTACTCCCCCGCATACTGGACGCCCTCCATGTTGATGGCGACGGCCACCCGTTCGCCGGAGGGCAGGGTCACCGCGTACATACAATAATTGCCGTAGTAGCCCGCCCCGCGATTGCGGTACTCGATGCCGGGGGACACAATGGTAAAGGTGTCGTGGCTGAGCAGATCGTCCACGCTCTGGGCGCGGAACACATCCTTCCCCGCCCTGCCGCCGATGTCCCCGTCGGCCACTGTATGCTTCTCCACATAGCTCTTATAGGTTTCGGCTAAAATCAGTTCCGCCATCCTTACCGTACCCACGCTGATCCCAAAGACGATCAGCATGGTCAGCCAGATGTCAAACCTCATCCGATGATAGCGCATACCCTCTCACCTCAGCATGTCCTGTCGGGGCGCCCTTCCCGCTGTCCCTTCCATGTCATTGTTTGGAATGCCTTTTATTTTACCGTACTTCTCCAAAAAAAACAAGAATATCTCTCGGTCATTTTCCACATATTATAGGAATCCAAATCACGTCCCGATTGGAAGGCGAACTATCCCAATGACAAGCTCCGTCCGAGCGCATGGAGGTTTTTATGTTTATCGTACTCATACGCACCGTGGTGCTCTACCTGTTCATTGTGGTGGGCATCCGGCTGCTGGGCAAGCACCAGATCGGCCAACTGGAACCCTCCGAGCTGGTGCTCACCCTTATTATCGCCGACCTGGCTTCCGTCCCCATGCAGGACAATGGCATCCCCCTGCTGTGGGGGCTGATCCCCATCATCATACTGCTTGCCCTGTCCACCATCATTTCGGTGCTATGCACCCAGTCCATCCGGTTCCGGGCACTGTTGTGCGGGCGGCCCTCCATCGTGGTAGAGAACGGCCAGGTGCTGGAGACGGAGCTGAAAAAGAACCACCTCACCCTGGACGAGCTGATGGAGGAGCTGCGCATCCAGGGTTACGCCGACTTCAAATCCATCAAGTTCGCATTGCTGGAGACCAACGGACAGCTTTCCGTGCTGCCCTTCGCCGCCGAGAAGCCCGTCACCGCCGCCCAGATGGGGGTATCCACCCAGGAAACCGGGCTGCCGGTGGTACTGGTCAGCGACGGGCGGCTGCTGGAACATAACCTGAAGGGGCTGGGCTATGAGCCTGTCTGGCTGGAAAAGCAGTTGGCCAGCCACGGCCTGCACTCCTACCGGCAGGCGTTCCTGCTCACCGTGGACGAAGGTGGCGCCACCTACTGCGTACCCAAAAAGGAGGCGGGGAAATGAAGCGGCTGTATCTCTCCATCGGGCTGATCGCCCTGCTGGCCGTCCTGTCCGGCCTGCACACCTGGCAGCTGAACCGCGTCACCGGCCAGCTCACTAATCTGCTCACCCAGGCCCAGGAGCTGGTGGAGCAGGAAGACTGGGAGGGCGCCGCCCGCCTCACCCGCCAGGCCAAGGAGCGCTGGATGGAGTGCGAGGGCTATCTCCACATCACCCTGCGCCATGCCGACACCGACGCCATCCAGGTCTCCATGGACGAGGCGCTGGCCTTCTTGGAGGGCGGCGAGAAGCAGCCCGCCGAGTATGCCGCCGTCAACGCCCGGCTGCTCACCCATCTGAAGCTGCTGGTGGAGGCGGAGCTGCCTACTCTCGCCAACTTGCTTTAACTGTAAAGGAAATCCCCTTTTCGGTGAAAAGGGGATTTCCTTTACTTCAATGTGGCAACGGTCACGCCGTCCTCGCCCTCGCCATAGACGCCGGGGCGGTATTCCTTCACGTAGCGGCTCTTTTTCAGGTGCTCCCGCACCGCCTTGCGCAGGGCTCCGGTGCCCTTGCCGTGGATGATGGTCACCGTCTCCAGCTTGCCCATGAGGGCGTTGTCCAGAAACAGATCCACCGCCCCCAGGGCCTCGTCCACCATCATGCCCCGCAGATCCAGCTCCGCCTTGGCGGCCGCAGCCCGGAAGGGGCGGCTCACCGCGGCATTGCGCTGCTTATCGCGGGCGCTCTGCTTCTTTCGGGCGGTAACGTCCTCCAGCACCCGCACCTCGCTCTGCTTGGCCTTCATTTTGAGAATACCCGCCTGGAGCTGGAGGGTGCCATCCTTGTTGAGGCCGACAACCTCCGCCTGGGTGCCCATCTTGATAAGCTCCACCGTGTCGCCCAGCACCGCGTCCCGGGTGGGCGGCGGGGGCG
>JAIEFH010000076.1 GCA_029067025.1 Oscillospiraceae bacterium
GGAGTCGGCGGCAGCGTCAGATGGGTATAAGCGCCAGGGTTCCTGTTTGTGATGAAAAAGCGGGAGGCGTGAGCGTACAACGTTTCCTTTGCAAGAAGAAATCCCCCCCCCCACCGGGGGATTTTTTCTTGCACGCAAACCGGCAACTCCGGGGCCGTTATCCCTCCCTTGTGGGAGGGATAAAAATATGCAACAAACTGAAACGTACAAATTCAATCTCATCGAATCGTCCGACAAGTTCTCGCCTGATCCGCTCAACGAGAACATGGAGAAGGTGGAAGCCCAGTTGGACGCCGCCCGCGCCGAGGCCGCCGCCGGGGACGCCGCCCTGGACCAGCGCCTCCAGGTGTTCGAGGCCAAGCACTTCGTGATCGAACGATACATCGGAGATGGTAAGGTTCCCAAAATTTTTGAGCTCGGCTTTACGCCGAAGCTGGCCATCGTTGCGCGCTCGGGCAGCCACAGCATGATTTTCCCGGACGCTCCGGAGCCTGGTGACCTGAATACCATAGCAGTTAAAATCATCGACGAAAGCCTCTGGGTGAGCGGAATTTACAACTACGCGGATAAAATATATTATTACATTGCCATTGGATGAGCATAAGAGAGGCCCCCCGGATATCCGGGGGGCCTTTCCTTCTCCGCTTTGCGCTTCTTCAAAGCCGACCGTTAAGTCGGAAGGAGACAAATTGGGTTGCCGACAAACGGCGATTAGGGATTGGCGTCGGTCACGTAGATGCAGGTGATCACGGAACCCTCGTACACCACGGCGACCTCGATATCATCATAGATCGCACTGGCGGCGGCGGTGTTCATGACGGACACCGCGTTGTTCAGCTCGCGAACTGTGGTGATCTCGCTGCGGACGTTGCGGGTAGTGCCAGCCGCGTCGGTCTTCCACTGGACGTCGCACACGACCACGTCGGGGCTGATGCTGTACACCAGCTCGTTGCTGGGAGCAGAGCCCTTAGCGAGCAGGGCGGTGGACAGGTTGTTGACGGTGACGTAATCGTAAATCACTGCGTCACTGCCAGTGCTCTTGGAGTTGTGGCCGCTGGTGTAGTCCACCTTGCCGGGATTGGCCAGAGCCACGGCCTTGTACACGGGGATGCCGTTCACGTCCTCGATCTTGGACAGGGTGTAGAAGGTCTGCGCCTCAACGTCAGTCGCGGCAGTCCAAGTGGCCGCAACACCGGCGACGGGGACCTTGGTGCTCACATCGATGTCGATGAAGTAGTAGTTCAGCTTGCCGTTGTTCCACAGGGCGTACTGCTCAACATTGCGGCCGGTGGCCAGGTTGGGCAGCTTCGCGCCGGTGGAAGTGGCGCCATTGAAGTTGAAGTACAGGGTCTGGGCGTTCCAACGGGTCAGGTTGCGGTCGGACAGGATGACGCGCTGGACAACCTCGTTGCCGTCGGTGTGGACAGTGCCGAACAGGTCGGTATCAGTCTGATAGTAGACCATGTCGTCGGTGCCAATGACCGCAGCTGGGGCTGTATAGGTGGTGTGCTGGATGTCGGCGCTGGTGCCGCCGGCCAGCAGGCCGGTGATGCCCTTAGCGGTCTCCACCTCCAGGGTGGCGGTGCCGGTGCCGGACACGATGATGAACTCAGTGTCGTTGGTGAACAGCAGGCTGGACGTACCGCTATTCACACGCTTGAAGCCATTGGAGGCGTCGCCGCTGTCAAAGCTCCAGGTGGTGGCGCCCATCGCCTGAACGCCGCTGACGGCGAGCTGCAAATCGCCGGTGGCGGAGTTGTACATATAGCCGGTGTCGAAGCCGGCCTTGATCTCGTTGCCGATCTGGGTGGAGCTGGCGGCGTTGCTGCTGAAGCCCTGATCCAGCTTGGTCACGGAGAGGTCGGCGTAGTTGGTGCCGTTGATGGGATTGTAGCCGATGGAGTTCAGGGTGTTCTCAACCTGCTTCTTGGCATCCAGATCCACGCCCACCAGGTTGTACTTAGAGGTGCCGGCGTTGAAGCCGTTCATCTCATAGCCCGCGTAGGTGCCGTAGATGAACTTGTAGTCGTTGACGGGAGTCAGGCTGATGAAGCGCCCCACCAGGTCGGTGTAAGCGCGGTAGGTCACGCTGACCTGGGGAACGAGGTTCGAACCAACAGCGCCCTTGCTGGCGGTCTGGCCAGTGGTGCCAGTGGCAATGGGCAGGGCCCAGCTGATGATCTTGTTGCCCTTGGTGATGCCGGACAGGTTCAGGGCGTCGCCGGTGGTCGGGGTCATGGAGGTGACCACGTCAGTAACGCCATTGATGGTGGAGCCGCCCGCGAAGAAGGTGGCCACGGTGATGTCCTTGGAGGTCATGGGATCAAGCTGGTACTTGACCTTGCCCCAGTCACTGCCGCTGATGGTGAGGGCGCTGGCCAGGTCAAACTTGGTGCCCACGATCTGGTAGGCGGTGACCAGGGCGCCGGTCTGCTTCTGCTCTTCCTTGGTGTCGGAGGTCAGGTTGGACAGATAGATGCGGTCGGTCTCGGTGGAGTCGTTGGTGAAGGTGCTTACCGCGGTGGTATCGTTGCCCAGGGTCAGGTAGGGGGTCACGGCGGTGGTGTTCTTCTCCTCAATGCTGCCCACCTCGGCGCTCAGGGCGATGACCACGTCAACGGACTTGTTGCCGCTGTTGGAGATCAGCGCGTAGGTGCTGATGGGGCTGATGTTGGCGGTGCCGTTAGCGGCAGTGCCGGCGCTCATCTGGCTGTAACGGTCGCTGAAGTGCGCCGTAGAGCCGTTCTTATTGGCGTCCCGCTGCACGGAGAAGCCGGCGTCAATGGCGGCCTGGCCCAGCTTGGCCTTGGAGGCGTCATTGGTGGCGGCAGCCTCGGACAGGATGGCGTCGTCAGCGTACACGTAGGCGGTGTGGGTAGCCTTGTCCAGCAGGGCGTAGGTCTTGTAGCCAGGCCAGTTACCAGCCGTTCTGTAGTCATACCACACCTTGGCCTGGTGGCCGAACAGCTTCAGGCCGGTGTTATAGTCGAAGGACATCGTGGTGGTAAATCCGTAACTGCCCTCGCCGTTAACGCTGGTGCCCGTTGTATACACCTTAACGGTATCCTCGCTGGCGCCGGTGGGGGTCAACTTAGACTTGTCATAGTCGGGATTGAGGCCCTTTGTGGCATCATTGTCCTTGTACCGATAGATGAACACAATCACGTCATCGGTGGCATCGGCAGTCGTACCCTTGTCATCAATAACATACTTGATGTCGTTGCCGTAGGGATCCTTGACGGTGCTCACAGTGCTGCTCCCGGGAGTGCCCCGGCCCAGCAGGGTGCCGTCCTCGCCGGTGGCCTGGTTGCCCACGATGATGCTCTCATACGGCCGCAGGCCGAACTCACGCTCGCCCAGGGTGAGGTTCAAGTAGTTGCCGCCCTGGGCGCTGGCCACACCGATGTACTTGTTGTAGTGGCCGTACTCATAGCGGACGGTGGGGACATAGGCGGCGACCTGGAAGGTCAGGTCGGCCACGACCTCACGGGGGGAGGGCTGGGACAGGGTGTTGGCGTAGTGGGTGGACTCGATGTCCTTCAGGACGTCCAGGGACTCAGCCAGGGCGCCCACGTTGATCTGCCACAGGGCGCCGGTGAACTCGCCGTTTTTGCCATAGCCCGCGGCGCGCAGCAGCATGGCCAGCATCTCATAGCCGGTCACGTTGCTATAGGGGTTGAAGTTGCCGTTGTAGCCCTTGATGTAGCCCGCGTCAACGGCGAAGCCCACGTAGGGGGCGAACCAGTCGTCCGCCTTCACGTCGTTGAAGTAGGTGGCCAGGGGGGCGTACAGCTCCACCTGCTTGTCATCCACGTCGTGGGTGGTCAGGCGGTACAGGATGGCGACGGCCTCGCAGCGCATGATCTTGTTCTGCGGCAGGAACTGGCCGTTGTTGCCGCGGAACACGCCCATGCCGGACAGGACGTCAACCGCTTCCTCGAACTCATCCAAGACGTTGCCCATGTCGGGATAGTCCGTCTTGGGATTCTCGGCGTGGGCGGTGACCATCAGGGAGAAGGCCATCATCATCGCCAGAATCAACGCGAGGAACTTTTTCAAGTTTCTCATTGGAT
>JAIEFH010000077.1 GCA_029067025.1 Oscillospiraceae bacterium
GATCTGCCCCGCAAAGGAGATCCGCTCATTCCCCAGCACCCGGTAATAGCGGTCCAGCAGACGGGGCGAGTTCAGATAAGTATTGCGGTGCATCACCCCAAAACGGGCGTATTCCGCGTTCCTCAGCGCCGGGATCATGGAGAACACCCGCTTCTGCTCCCCCCACTTCAAATGGGTCTGGAAGCCCACCAGATTGTACAGCGTGCCCTGGGCGTTGTCCCGGCGGAGCTGCACCACCGCGTAGGGCTCCCGCCCGGTCCTGGGGTCCACCAGGCCCTTGGGTTTCAAGGGGCCGAAGGTCAGCGTCTGCACCCCCCGGCGGGCCATGACCTCCACCGGCATACAGCCCTCGAACACCCGCTTGTCCTCAAAGCCGTGGACTTCCGCCTCCTCGGCTTCGCACAGCTCCTTCCAGAAGGCCAGGTACTCCTCCTCGCTGAGGGCGCAGTTGATGTAGTCCGCCGTTCCCTTGTCGTAGCGGGAGGCAAACCAGGCGTGCTCCATATCAATGCTCTCGAAGGTGACGATGGGGGCCGCCGCGTCAAAGAAATTCAGGTAGCTGCCCTCGGGAAACAGCCCCGCGATGGCCTTTGACAACCTGTCCGAGGTCAGCGGCCCGGAGGCCACAATGACCTCCCCCTCCGGGATGGCGGTCACCTCGCCCTCCACAACCGTGATGTTGGGATGGTTCCGGACGACGGCGGTGACGGCGGCGGAAAAGCCCTCCCGATCCACCGCCAGCGCGCCCCCCGCCTCCACCCGGGTCTGGTCGGCGCAGCGCAGGATCAGAGAGCCGCACTGGCGCAGCTCCTCCTTCAGCAAACCCACGGCATTCTCCAACTGGTCGGAACGCAGAGAGTTGGAGCAGACCAGCTCGGCAAAGGCGGAGCTGTGGTGGGCGGGGGTCATTTTGCGGGGCTTCATCTCCATCAGGGTAACGGATATGCCCCGCCGGGCAAGCTGATACGCGGCCTCGCACCCGGCCAGGCCCGCGCCGATGACGGTCACATTCATGTCCATCGTCCTCTATCCTGTTTCACGTGAAACATTTGTTCTATTCGTTATGGGGTGTCGGTGCGGCCCACCAGATAGTCGATGGACACGTCGTAGAAGTCCGCAAGGGCGATTAGGCCCTGAATTCCAGGTTCATGTGTTTCTGTCTCATAGCACTGGTATGCACGCAGTTTAACACCCATCACATCTGCTAACCGCTGCTGTGGAACCTTTCGTTCCTTCCGCAATTTCTTGAATCTTTCCCCAAACATTTCTCATCTTCCTCTTGACACGCATTGTCTATGCATATATAATATATGCATAGACAATGCATATTGGAGTTGATATTTATGACCGATGCCATGGAAGTCCTGTTCAACTACGCCCAGGAGTGGCTGGAAAAACCCCTGCTACTGGCAGAACCCGAATACGAAAGCGTCCTGCGCCGTGTGGACAGCCAAGAGCAGCGCCTGCAAGCCATGCTCAGCGACGAGGGGAAAGAACTCCTTGACCATCTGATCAGCGAGCGGAATTACCTGCTCTCTTTCCATCAACAGGCCATGTTCCGCGCCGGGTTCCGGCTCGCCCTGGAGCTGGGGCGCTGACTCACTCCGCCGCCTTCTTGGTGGTCTTTTTCGCCGTGGTTTTCTTGGCGGCGGTGGTCTTTTTCGCGGCGGTCGTCTTGGACGCGGCCTTCTTGGCGGTCGTGGTCTTTTTCGCCGTGGCCGTCTTGGCCGCGGCCTTGGCCGTGCCCTTCTTCGCCGCTGCGGTCTTGGCAGACTTCTTCTCGGCGGCCTGGGCGTCCTCCCCTTCGGCCCCCTCCGTCTTTTTCTTGTACCCGCCCCGCTTGTCCTCCGGGGTGAAGTTGGAGCAGTCCGGGTTGATGCA
>JAIEFH010000078.1 GCA_029067025.1 Oscillospiraceae bacterium
GAACGGCCGCACCTACGAGGTGGAGGTGGACGCCGGTAAGGCCATGCTGGTGGACGAGTACGAGGCCTATGCCCCCAGCGTAGCGTCGCCCGCCGCCCCTGCCAGCGTAGCGTCCCCCGCCGCCGCGGCTCCTGTCGCAGCGCCCGCGACCGCTGCCGCTCCCGCCGCCGCTGTCACCGCCGCCGGCGAGCCCGTGAACTCCCCCATGCCCGGCACTATTCTCCGGGTAGAGGTGGCCCAGGGCGCCGCCGTCAAGGAGGGCCAGCTTCTGGTGGTGCTGGAGGCTATGAAGATGGAAAACGAGATCCTCGCCCCCAAGGACGGCACCGTCGCTCAGGTGGTCGTGTCCAAGGGCAGCCATGTGGAGACCGGTTCGCCGCTGATCGTCCTGGCGTAAGGAGGGGGTTCTATGAATATCTTAGAAACCCTGTCCAAGCTGGTGAACGAGTCCGGCTTCGCCGGATTCTTCCTGGACGGCGGCTGGAAATACCTCATTATGATTGCCGTGGCCTGTGTGCTGCTGTACTTGGGCATCGGCAAGAAGTTCGAGCCGCTGCTGCTGGTGGGCATCGCCTTCGGCGCGCTGCTGACCAACATCCCCGGCGCGGGGCTGTACCACATGGAGATGTGGGACGCCTATGTTAATGAGGCCGGCTATGACCCCATCAACAACGTGGCCCTCTATGAGACCACTGACAACGGGATTCGGAAAATCTCCGTCGAGGAGTATCTGGCTGGCTACACCGGCGATGACAAGGCAAAGGTGGAGGAATCCATTGTCGAGCATCTGTCCTTCACCGACGTGGCTCACCACGGCGGTCTGCTGGACATCCTGTATATCGGCGTCAAGGCCGGCGTGTACCCCTGCCTGATCTTCATCGGCATCGGCGCCATGACCGACTTTGGCCCGCTCATTGCCCGGCCCTCCGCCCTGATTCTGGGCGCTGCCGCCCAGTTGGGCGTGTTCTTCGCCATGTTCGGCGCCATGCTGCTGGGCTTCACCGGCCCCGAGGCCGGCTCCATCGGCATCATCGGCGGCGCGGACGGCCCCACGGCCATCCTCACCACCAGTAAGCTGGCCCCGCATCTCCTTGGCCCAATCGCCATCGCGGCTTACTCCTACATGGCGCTGATCCCCATGATCCAGAAGCCGCTGATGCGGGCGCTGACCACGGAGACCGAGCGGAAGGTAAAGATGGAGCAGGCCCGCGCGGTGTCCAAGGTGGAGAAGATCCTCTTCCCCATCATCGTGGCCGTGTTCGTCATCCTGCTGATCCCCTCCACCGCCCCCCTCATCGGCTGCCTGATGTTCGGCAACCTGCTGAAGGAGACCGGCGTCACCGAGCGCTTGTCTGACACCGCCCAGAACGCCCTGATGAATATCGTCACTCTGTTCCTGGGCATCAGCGTGGGCGCCACCACCGTGGCCACCCGCTTCCTCACCCTTCAGACCATCGCCATCGTGGTGCTGGGCGTCATTGCCTTCGGCTTCTCCACCATTGGCGGCCTGCTGGTGGGCAAGCTGATGTATAAGCTGTCCGGCGGCAAGATCAACCCGCTGATCGGCTCCGCGGGCGTGTCCGCCGTTCCCATGGCGGCCCGTGTGTCCCAGGATGTGGGCCGGGAGGCCAATCCCAACAACTTCCTGCTGATGCACGCCATGGGCCCCAACGTGGCCGGCGTCATCGGCTCCGCCATCGCGGCGGGCTTCCTGATCGCTGTGTTCGGCGGCTGATTTCCACTCTTTTAAGCAAAAAGATCCCGCTTCCAACTGGAAGCGGGATCTTTTTACGATCTTTGATATTCCTCCCTGCCTTGGCGAAACAGGTCGTTCCCCCGGCTGTCAATTGCCACAGTGAGGGGCAGGTCTTTTACCGTCATGCGCTTAATGGACTCGCAGCCCAGATCATCAAAGGCGATGACCTCCGCCGTCTCGATGCACCGGGCGATGAGGGCCCCCGCGCCGCCCACAGCGGCGAAGTAGCACGCCCCGTTGCGGACAATGGCGTCTATGACCGGCTGACTGCGCTCTCCCTTGCCGATCATGGCGGAGAGGCCCAGATCCAGCAGTCTGGGGGCAAAGCCGTCCATCCGCCCCGCTGTGGTGGGGCCGCAGGCCCCCACCGCCATCCCCTGCTGTCCTGGGGTGGGTCCGGCGTAGTAGATGACGGCCCCTTTTAGTTCAAAGGGCAGGGGCCTGCCCTGATCCAGCAGCTCACACAAGCGCTTGTGGGCGGCATCCCGGGCGGTGTAGATGGTCCCGGACAGCAGCACCCGGTCCCCGGCGCGCAGCCCAGGCAGGCGGGCGGCAAGCTCCTCGGTGTTTAAGCTCAAGGCGCTCATTCCAAGCCACCCCGCTCCCGGAGCGCCTGGGCGGTCTTGTCCAATGCCCCCAGCCCCTTCGAATCCCGGTTGAGCAGCTGCACCTGCTTCAGCAGGCCCTCCATTCCCTGGCGCAGCCGGCCATATTGCGCCAGCACGCCCTCCAGCCACTCCCGGGTCTCCGCCCGGACGCGATCCGCCTCCGCCTGGGCCTCGCTCACAGTATCCTGAGCCTTGCGGTGGGCGTCCAGCTCCACGGTGGCCACCCGGTCCTTCAACTGAGCGTAGCTTTCCGCCATGGGCTCCAGGGAGCCCACCTGGGCCTGGAGCCGGGACAGCTCCCGCTTGGCCACCGTCAGCTTGGACTCGGTCTGGGACAGCTCCCCCCGCAGCTTTGCCAGCGTCCGGGTGGACTCCTCCAGGCAGGCCCGGGCTTTGGCCTCCTCCGCCGCGGCGCCGCTTTTGGCGCTCTCCGCGCCGGACAGGGCGGCCTCCAGCTCGCTGGCCCTCCCCTCGCTCTCTTCCAACCGCGCCTGGAGCTTGGCCAGCTCCTGCCGGTGGGCGGCGGCGGTCTGCTCGATATACTGCTGTACGTCCTGGCGGTTGAAGCCTGCCAGGGCGGAGCGGAATTTTTGAACGACGGCGGTGGTTTCCATCCGATCCCCTCTTTCTGTCTGATGCGCTCTTGGATGATTTTATCACATTTTGCCGCCCCTGGCAATGCCAATTCCGCCGCTGTCTGTTTTTTATCTGTCTTTTCCCCGGACGTGTTGAGAAATTTTATCAAATTTTATCAATTGTCCCTTCCCCCACCAGGAATTTCATGGTATAATGACGTTCAGTTTGGGCGCAGGCTATTTCTGCCCGCTGCAATACTTTGATAGAAATGATGTGACGCTTTTGATGAACTATGACGCTTTGATCGTGGGCGCGGGCTACGCCGGGGCGGTGGCCGCCCGGCGGCTGGCGGAGGAAGCCGGCAAGAAGGTGCTGGTGCTGGAGCGCCGCCCCCACGTGGCAGGCAACGCCTATGACTGCCTGGACGGCGCCGGGATCCTCAGCCACCAGTACGGCCCCCACGTCTTCCACACC
>JAIEFH010000079.1 GCA_029067025.1 Oscillospiraceae bacterium
GGCCCCGCCTGTCCAGGAGGAGACCCCCCAGCAGGCCGCCGCCCGGGAGGACGATATTCTCCGGGAGATCCGCCAGGTCAACGACGACATCCCCGATGAGGCGATGAGCGCTAAGATCGACCGCATCGAGGAGATCACGGGAAAGATTTTGAAGTATCAGAAGGAGCACCCCAATAAAGAGGGCCAGCTGCGCACCTTCCTGAACTACTATCTGCCCACCACCCTGAAGATCCTGCGGGCCTACGCCCAGCTGGACGCCCAGGGCATTGAGGGGGAGAACATCTCCGCCGCCAAGAAGCGCATCGAGGACATGATGGACCAGGTGGTGTCCGGGTTTGAGAAGCAGCTCGACAAGCTGTTCCAGGACGACGCCATGGACATCACCTCCGATGTGGAAGTGCTGGAGAATATGCTCAAAAAGGACGGCCTGTCCGACGAGGGCGGAATCACCATGACGCTGTAATAGGAAAATCCCCTGGCCATTGGCCAGGGGATTTTTTCACGCTTTCCCGCCCTTGAGGGCCTTCATCCGCTTCTCGTGGTTCAAAATGCGCTTGCGCAGGCGCAGGTTTTCCGGCGTGACCTCCAGCAGCTCGTCGTCCGCCAGGAACTCCAGGCACTGCTCCAGGCTCATGGACTTGGGGGGCACCAGCCGCAGTGCCTCATCGGAGCCGGAGGCCCGCATATTGGTGAGCTGCTTCTTCTTGCACACGTTGACGGTGATGTCCTCCATCTTGGGGCACACGCCGACGACCATGCCCTCATACACGGGCACGCCCGCGCCGATGAACAGCGCGCCCCGCTCCTGGGCGGCGAACAGGCCGTAGGTCACGGACTCGCCCGTCTCATGAGCCACCAGGGAGCCGGTGTTCCGGCGCTGGATTTCACCCTTAAAGGGGGCGTACTTCTCAAACACGGAGGCCATGATGCCCTCGCCCTTGGTGTCGGTCAAAAACTCATTGCGGTAGCCGAACAGGCCCCGGGAGGGCACCAGGAATTCCAGCTTGGTGCGGCTGCCGATGGGGTCCATGGACAGGAACTCGCCCTTGCGGGCGCCCAGCTTTTCCATCACCGCGCCCACGTTGTCGGCGGGCACGTCGATGACCACCCGCTCCACGGGCTCGCACTTCTGGCCGTCCACCACCTGGTAGACCACGCGGGGGGGCGACACCTGAAACTCATACCCCTCACGGCGCATGGTCTCGATGAGGATGGACAGGGACATCTCGCCCCGGCCCGCCACGTTGAAGGCGTCGGTGGACGCCTCCACCTCGGTGACCCGCAGGGACACATCCTTCAGCGTCTCCCGGAACAGCCGGTCCCGAAGCTGGCGGCTGGTGACGTACTTGCCCTCCCGCCCGGCGAAGGGGGAGTCGTTGACGGAGAAGGTCATCTCCAGGGTAGGGG
>JAIEFH010000008.1 GCA_029067025.1 Oscillospiraceae bacterium
GCCGTACTCCGTCACCAGGTACTGCACGCAGGACCGGGGGTCCGTCACGATAGAGCCCGGCGTCAGGGTGGGCACGATGCGGCTCTTCACCGTGCCGTCCTTGCCCTTCACGGTGGAGGACAGGCAGATGAAGCTCTTGCCGCCGTTGGAGAGATACGCGCCCATGACGAAGTCCAGCTGGCCGCCGGTGCCGGAGATGTGCTTCAAGCCCGCCGACTCCGCGTTCACCTGGCCAAACAGATCCAGGTCAATGGCGTTGTTGATGGAGATGAAGTTGTCCAGCTGGGCCAGCACCCGCACGTCGTTGGTGTAGTCCACCGGGGCCGCCATCACGTCCGGGTTGCGGTTCACGTAGTCATAGAGCTTCTGGGTGCCCGCCGCGAAGGCGTACACCTGACGGCCCTTGTCCAGGTTCTTCCGCTTGCCGGTGATCTTGCCCGCCAGGGCGATGTCCACAAAGCCGTCCACATACATCTCGGTGTGGACGCCCAGATCCTTCAAATCGGACTGGGCGATCATGGAGCCCACCGCGTTGGGCATACCGCCGATGCCCAGCTGGAGACAGGCCCCGTTGGGGATCTCGGGCACGATCAGGTTGGCCACCGCCTTGTCCACCGCGGAGGGCTCGCCGCCCCCGCCCAACTGGGCGATGGCGGGATTGCCGCCCTCGACGACGTAGTCAACATCCTTGATGTTGATCTCACAGCCGGTCAGACCGTACACCCAGGGCATATTCCGGTTGACCTCGACGATGATGGTCTTGGCCTTGTCCAGCATATCCGCCAGGTGGGAGGCGGCCAGGGCATAGCTGAAGTTGCCGTGGCTGTCCATGGGGGTGACCTGGAGCATGGCCACGTCCACGTCCACATTGTCCCGGTAATACCGGGGCAGCTCGGAGTAGCGGATGGGGGCGAAGAAGCCCATGCCCTTTGCCATGATCTTGCGGTCCACGCCGGAGCAGTGCCAGGCGTTCCAGGTGAAGTGCTCGCCCGCGTCGTCCGCCTTGGCGATCTCGGGCATCCACATGGTGACGCCGCCCCGCACCTTCACGTCAAACAGCTCGTCTTTCCGGGCCGCCAGCGCCGCGTCCAGAGCCACGGGATGGTTGGTGCACCAGCCGTAGTCCACCCAGTCGCCGGATTTGACCGCTGTCACCGCTTTTTCAGCAGTGACCAGTTTCTCTTTGTAAAGTGCCTGGTAGTCCATGTCAGACCCCTATTTTCAGCACTTCTCGAAGATGGTGGCGACGCCCATGCCGCCGCCGATGCACAGGGTGGCCAGGCCGCGCTTGGCGTCGTCACGCTTCTGCAGCTCGTGGAGCAGGGTGACGATGATACGCGCGCCGGAAGCGCCCACGGGGTGGCCGATGGAGATGGCGCCGCCGTTGACGTTGACCTTGTCCATGTCGAACTCCAGCTCACGGGCGACCGCAATGGACTGGGCGGCAAACGCCTCGTTGGCCTCCACCAGGTCGATGTCCTTGATGGTGAGCTCGGCCTTCTTCATGGCCTCGCGGGAGGCGGGCACGGGGCCCACGCCCATGATCTTGGGATCCACGCCGCCGTGGCCCCAGCTCACCAGCTTGGCCATGGGCTTCAGGCCGTACTTCTCCACGGCCTCGCCGGAGGCCAGCACGATGGCGGCCGCGCCGTCGTTGATGCCGGAGGCGTTGGCGGCGGTGACGCGCTGGACGTGCTTCTTGGTGTCGGCCTCGTGGACGCCGGTGAGCTCGAAGGTGTGGACGACCTCGTCCTCAACGCCCTCGGGGCCCACGGGGAACGCGCCGCGCAGCTTGGCGATGCCCTCGGCGGTGACGCCGGCCTTGGGGAACTCGTCCACCTTGAACTCCACCATTTCCTTCTTCTTCTTGATCATCACGGGGACGATCTCGTCGGCAAACTTGCCGGCGGCCTGGGCGGCCTCGGTCTTCTGCTGGGAGGAGGCGGCAAAGGCGTCCAGCTCCTCGCGGGTGATGCCCCAGATGTCGCAGATGTTCTCGGCGGTGGTGCCCATGTGGTAGTTGTTGTAGGCGTCCCACAGGCCGTCCTTAATCATGGTGTCCACCAGCTTCTTGTCGCCCATGCGGGCACCCCAGCGGGCGTCGGGAGCGGCGTAAGGAGCGGCGCTCATGTTCTCGGTGCCGCCGCACACCACGATCTCAGCGTCGCCGGAGCGGATGGCCCGGGCGGCCTCGATGACGGACTTCATGCCGGAGCCGCACACCATGCCCACGGTGTAGGCGGGGACGTTGAAGGGGATACCGGCCTTGATGGCCACCTGGCGGGCGGGGTTCTGGCCCTGGGCGGCGGTCAGGATGCAGCCGAACATGACCTCGTCAACCTGCTCCGGCTTCACGTTGGCCCGGTTCAGCACTTCCTTTACCACGGCGGCGCCCAGGTCGGTGGCGGGGACGTCCTTCAGGCTTCCGCCAAAGGAACCAACCGCGGTACGGCAGCAGTTGACGACATACAAATCTTTCATGGGAATCGACCTCCAAATTGATATATTTTGTTGAATCCCGCTTTGTTAAGATTCTAACTATCATTATAAACAGGTGGGGCAAAAAAAGCAACAGGCAAACGGGACTTTTCGCCGAAAGCCCTAAAATTTTGCGGGGGAAGAGGCGCGGCGGACAGCCTTCTCAATCTCGCACACCACCAGCGGGGTGAGGGACAGGCCCAGCACCACCAGCCACTCCACCGCGTTCAGGTTGCAGACCTGGAACACCGCCTGGAGCGGCGGGATCAGCAGCACCGAGAGCTGGAGTACCATACCCACCAGAAACGCTTTGTTCATGGCCGGGTTGGACAGCAGGCCGATGTGGGCGATGGACTGGGTTTCGCTGCGCACGTCATAGGCGTGGAAGAGCTGGCAGAAGGTGAGGGTGGCGAAGGCCATGGTGTTGGCGGTGGCCGCCGCCAGGGTGGGGTCGCTGAGGACATACTCCCCCAGCCAGTAGGCCGCCAGGGTCAGCAGGCCCACCATGGCCCCCTGCCAGGCCAGACGGATGGAAAAGCGTTTGGTGAACAGCGGCTCCGAGGCGGCACGGGGCTTTTCCTCCATGACCGAGGGCTCCACCGGCTCCATGCCCAGGGCCAGGGCGGGGAGGGAATCCGTCACCAGATTCAGCCACAAAAGCTGCACCGCCACCAAGGGGGGCTGGTGGAAGTTGAAGAGGGTGGCCAGGAACAGGGTGACGATCTCGCCGATGTTGCAGGACAGCAGATAGTGGATGGCCTTTTTGATGTTGGAGTAGATGCCCCGGCCCTGCTCCACCGCCTTGACGATGGTGGCGAAGTTGTCATCGGTGAGGATCATGTCCGCCGCGCCTTTCGCCACGTCGGTGCCGGTGATGCCCATGGCGCAGCCGATGTCCGCCACCTTTAAGGCGGGGGCGTCGTTCACGCCGTCGCCGGTCATGGCCACCACCATGCCCTTCTTCTGCCACGCCTTGACGATGCGCATTTTGTGCTCCGGGGAGACTCGGGCGTAGACGGCGAACTTGTCCACGTCCTGCTCCAGCAGCTCCTGGGGCATGAAGTCCAGATCCTCGCCGGTGATGGCCAGGTCGCCGGGGCGGAAGATGTCCAGCTCGCGGGCTATCGCCACGGCGGTAAGCTTGTGGTCGCCGGTGATCATTACGGGGCGGATGCCCGCCCCGTAGCACTGGGCCACCGCGTCCTTGACCTCCATCCGGGGCGGGTCGATCATGCCCACCAGCCCCACAAAGGTCAGGCCGGTCTCCAATTCCTCGCTGGTGGGGTTGCCGT
>JAIEFH010000080.1 GCA_029067025.1 Oscillospiraceae bacterium
GTGTTCCAGTCCGCTGTATCTACCCCCTCCGCCCCCCTGCCGGAGTACCAAAAGGGGGATATGCTGGAGCACAAGGCCTTCGGCCGGGGCATGGTGACATCCGCCCAGAAAATGGGAGGCGATGTGCTGCTGGAGATTGCCTTCGACGGCGTGGGCACCAAGCGGCTGATGCTGAAAACCAGCGCCCAGTACATCAAAAAAGCGGATGGATAAAAAGTCTTCCTAAATTGATTGATTCGAGGTGAACTGTTTAAAATGGTATTCAAAAACGGGATAAAGGCCATTGGTTTTGATGTGGGACATACACTGATCAAATACAACAATCCGCTGAACTGGCAGGGGCTTTACCGTCCAGGGCTGGAACACGCTGCCGCTGCCGCCAACATCACCTTGTCGGAGGATATGATCCTCGCGGCGACAGATGTTCTCCTGAAGTACAACACCAGGATAAACAATCGGGAATGGGAAACAACGTCTGATCGCATTTTTCAGGAAATATTAGAAAGATGGGGGCTTCAGGCAGATTTATACGCTGTAAAGTCCGGATTTTACTCTTTTTTCAGGGCGGACGCCGTGCCCTACCCGGAAACAATTGACACAATGGAAAAACTGAAGCGGCATGGGATAAAAATAGGAATTTTAACGGATGTCGCCTATGGAATGGACAACATTTTTTCGTTAGCGGATATTTCCGCACTCTCCGATTTCATTGATATTGCGATTACCTCTGTCGATGTCGGCTATCGAAAACCAAACCCCGCGGGATATTGGAAGCTGCTTGACGCTCTGGAGGTTTCTCCCAGTGAAATGATCTTTATTGGAGATGAGGAGAAGGACATCATCGGAGCCAAGAAGCTTGGGATTGCCTCCGCCCTGATTAACAGGGGCAGCGAGACAAAGGACTTTGGGCAGGATTATGCATTGGAATCGTTAAACGGTATTTTTTCTCTTTTGGAGTTATAGCGCGGAGCATTTTGAAATGGAGGGCGTTTTATGAATATTGTAGTCAGCATTTTGGCCATTTTATTCGGTGCGTTACATATCATTGCGGCGGTTACCCAGTTTAAGTCCAAGGATCCCGCCGCACGGGGCTTAGCAATTTCCATGGCCTCCGGCGGCATTGCCGCAATATTATCGGCCGCCTTCCATTTATATTGGGGTGCGGTCGGAGGCAATTCCAATCTGTCGGACGCCACAACTTTAGCGATAGGCAGTCTGATGATTTGCTTCGCGGCATATATCAACGGCAGACGGGCGGGAAACCTCCACCTGTCCCACCACATCGTCCGGGGAACGATAGCTGCCCTGCTGGTGGCAGGCTTCGTAATCTGGTAATGAAAACAGACAGCCCCGCGCGGTCAGCGCGGGGCTGTCTGTTTCAGTTGGAAGATAATACCCGCAGTCGCGGCGCACCCGAGCAAGCCCCCGCCCACCGGGCGGGGGCTGCTGTTACATTTGGAAGATGATTCCCGCGACCGCCGCCAGCCCGATAAAGCAGATGGGGTGCAGCTTTTTCAGCGGACTGTACTTCACCAGCGCAAAAATGACGACTGCCAGTATAATCGCAGGCCAATAAAACAATTGGGTTTCAATTGTGCCGCCGTCCCCCGTCACCTCGTGGAACATCAGGGCAATCTTGGCCACCTGGAGCAGAGCGGCGGTGATGAGCGCCACCGACGCCGCCCGCAGGCCGTAGAACACCCCGTCCACCGCCTTGGACTGGCGGAACTTCTGGAGGAACCCGGCGATAATGAGGATGATAACGACGGACGGAAAGATGAGCCCCAGGGTGGCGACGATGCCCCCAGGAATCCCCGCCGTGTGGAAGCCCACATAGGTGGCCATATTCACCCCCATGGGGCCGGGGGTGGACTCGGAAATGGCGATCATATCCGCCAACTGGCCGGAGGTGAACCAGCCGGTGCGCTCCCCCAGGTCGGTAAGGAAGGGGATGGTGGCCAGGCCGCCCCCCACGGAGAACAGCCCCACCCGGCAGAACTCAAAAAACAGTCTCAGGAGGGTCATTTTTTCAGCCCTCCCTTCGCCGCCCGGACACACAGCCCCGCCGCCCCGGCGACGATGACCAGGAACACCGGGGACAGCACAACCCCCAGCACCGTACCCAGAGCCCCCCGGGGCAGGGAGAAGAAGGTGTTCCACGCGGCCAGTACCAGCACCACGGCGTAGATGACCCGGGTGGGCCAGTCGATGACGGAGTTTTTGAACAGCTTGATGACGCTGGACGCGATCAGCGCCACCACCCCGGCCCGCACGCCGTTGAAGGCGTGGATGACCCAGGAGATGTGCATGAAGTTCTGCAAAAAGGCGGCAATGACCATGATAATCACGATGGACGGAAACACCAGCCCCAGGGTGGCGAACACGCCGCCCACGATGCCCGCCTGTCCGCGGCCCACAAAGGTGGCGGTGTTCACGGCGATGATGCCGGGGGTACACTGGCCCACGGCGTAGTAGTCGGCCAGCTCACCCTCGGTGGCCCACTTTTTGTTTTCCACCAGCTCCCGCTGGAGAATGGGCAGCATGGCGTAGCCGCCGCCGAAGGTGCACACGCCGATGCGGGCGAAGGTAAGGAACAGGTCGAAGTAGATGTTCACAAACACTCACCTCACAAATTTTCCAGCTCGTCAAGCCACAGCTTAGCCACCGCGTCGCTGGGCATCCGCCAGTCTCCCCGGGGGGACAGCGTCACTGAGCCAACTTTTGGCCCGTCGGGCAGGCAGGAGCGCTTGAACTGCTGGGAGAAGAAGCGGCGGTAGAAGTTTTTCAGCCACTTCAGCAGCGTCTCCCGGTCGTAGCGATCCCCCAGAGCGTACTCCGCCAGCCGCAGCACCTTCCGGGGCCGGAAGCCCCAGCGGATGGCGTAGTACAGGAAAAAGTCGTGGAGCTCATAGGGCCCCACCAGATCCTCGGTCTTCTGGGCGATCTCCCCGTCCTTGGGGGGGAGCAGCTCGGGGGACACGGGGGTGTCCAGAATGTCCCTGAGGACTTCTCCGGCCCGCCCGCCCAGACGGTCGGCCTCGTAGGCCACCAGGTGGCGCACCAGCGTCTTGGGGATGGAGGCGTTGACAGCGTACATGGACATATGGTCGCCGTTGTAGGTAGCCCAGCCCAGGGCCAGCTCACTGAGATCCCCGGTTCCGATGACCAGGCCCCCCCGCTGGTTGGCCAGATCCATCAGCACCTGGGTGCGCTCCCGGGCCTGAGCGTTCTCAAAGGTGACGGACTGATCCTCCATGGACTGGCCGATGTCGGCGAAGTGCTGTTTGACCGCGTTGCCGATGTTGACCTCACGGAAGTCCGTCCCCAGCTCCAGAGCCAAAAGTTCGGCGTTGGAGCGGGTGCGCTTGGTGGTGCCGAAGCAGGGCATGGTGACGGCCAGAATGCCCTTCCGGTCCCGGCCCAGCATATCAAAGGCCATGGCGGCGATGAGGATGGCAAGGGTGGAGTCCAGCCCGCCGGACAGCCCCACCACGGCGCAGGAGGAATTGGTGTGCTCCAGGCGCTTCTTAAGGCCCAGGGCGGCGATTTCCAGAATTTCCTCGCACCGCTCCGCCCGGTGGTCCGGGTCGGACGGGAGGAGTGGGGTGGGGGAGATGGGGCGGGTGAGAACGGTGT
>JAIEFH010000081.1 GCA_029067025.1 Oscillospiraceae bacterium
TCGTGAGTCCCGCCGCCGATCTTCCCCGCCTCATCATAGGCACACACGGCAAAGGTGAGCTTGCGCCCCTCTACCGCGGTGACCTCCGCCTCCGCCCACACCTTCATGCCGATGGGGGTGGCGGCGTCGTGGGTCACGTCCAGCCGGGTGCCCACCGTGCCCTCGTCGGAGGCCAGCGCCCCCTGCACCGCCTGGACGGCGGCGTTTTCCATCAGGGCGATCATCCATGGCGTGGCAAACACGGGCACCAGCCCGGAACCCGCCGCCTGGGCGGTATTGTCCGGGGTGACCTCGGTTTCGGCGCGGCCCTTCATTCCGATTTCAATGGACATCATCGATCCCTCCACGTTTTCGTTAAGCCAAGCATACACCATCCCGGCGGTTTTGGCAATTTAAAACTTTCTTCAAACCTTTTTCTTGCGCCTCTCCCCTGTTCCTCGTATAATGGAAGAAAACACACTGGAAGGTCGCGAATTTCATGAAGCACATCCTGGTCATCGACGACGACATTCACATTGGAAATCTCCTGCAAGAGGCTTTAGAGGCCGAGGGCTACCGGGTGAGCCGGGCCTACTCAGGCACCGAGGCGGTGCTGGCCCTGGATCGGGAGCGGCCCGACCTTGCCTTACTAGACCTGATGCTCCCCGGCCTGTCCGGGGAGGAGGTGCTGCCCCGTCTGGCGGGCATCCCCGTCATTGTAGTCAGCGCCAAGGCTGACATTGACAGCAAGACCTCCCTCCTGCTGGGCGGCGCGGCGGACTACGTCACAAAGCCCTTTGTCCTGCGGGAGCTGCTGGCCCGGGTGGCGGTGCGGCTGCGGGAGGCTTGCCTTCAGGAGGCTCCTGCCCGAGGGGATGGGGCTCTCGCCTTCCAGAACCTGTGGCTTGAACCGGAGACCCGCTCGGTGCGGATAGACGGCGAGGAGGTACACCTCACCCGGACGGAGTACGCCATTCTGAAGCTGCTCATGCGCAACCCCGCCCAGGTGGTCACCAAGTCCGCCCTGCTGGATCGCATCGCTGAGGACACCCCGGACTGCACCGAGAGCTCACTGAAAACCCACATGAGCAATCTGCGGAAAAAGCTGCGTGACGCCGGGGCCGGGGACTGCATTGAGGCGGTATGGGGCATCGGATTTAAAATGCACACAATATAGGAGGACGTTATGGCAGAATTGACATCTATGATGAATATCGGCAAGGAAATGGCCCGGAAGCTCACCGCCGCCGGCATCGACTCCCCGGAAAAGCTGATGGAAGCAGGCTCCAAGGAGGCATTTTTCCGCCTGAAGGTGATATATCCCCAGGTCTGTCTGGTGCATCTGTACGCCCTGGAGGGCGCGATCCAGAACGTTGAATTCAACAGCCTTCCCGAGGACAAAAAGCGGGATCTGAAGGAGTTCAGCGACTGCCTCAAGGGCTAAAATCTGAACCATTTCTGAACTGTTTCCTTGACCGCTTTCTGAACCCTTTCCTGCTATGATAGCACCATCCAAGGAAACGGAGGCTTTTTTATGGAATACGTACTTGTCACCCAGGGCCTGTCCAAGCACTACAAGGACTTCAAGGCCCTGGACGGTCTCACCATGCACGTGCCCAAGGGCTCGATCTACGGCTTCGTGGGCCGCAACGGCGCGGGCAAGACCACCCTCATCCGGCTGATCTGCGGTTTGCAGTCCCCCACCGCCGGGGCCTATTCCCTGTACGGCACGGACAGCCGGGAAAAGGGCATCGCCGCCATCCGCCGCCGCATGGGCGCGGTGGTGGAGACGCCGTCCATCTACCTCGACCTCACCGCTCAGGACAATCTCAAGGAGCAGTTCCGGGTGCTGGGCGTACCCACCGACGACGGCATCCCCGATCTCTTGAAGCTGGTGGGGCTGGAGGACACGGGGAAGAAAAAGGCCCGCAACTTCTCCCTGGGCATGAAGCAGCGGCTGGGCATCGCCGTGGCCCTGGCGGGCGACCCGGACTTCCTGGTGCTGGACGAGCCGGTGAACGGTCTGGATCCCCAGGGCATCATCGAGATCCGGGAACTGATCCTGAAGCTGAACCGGGAGCGGAAGATCACCGTGCTCATCTCCTCCCACATTCTGGACGAGCTGTCCAAGCTGGCCACCCACTACGGCTTCATCGACTCCGGGCGCATCGTCAAGGAGCTGTCCGCCCGGGAGCTGGAAGCCGCCTGCCGCAAGTGCCTGCGCGTCACGGTCACCGACACCCGGCCCCTGGCCCGGGTACTGGACGGCATGGGGGTGGACTACAAGATCCTGGACGACGGGCAGGCGGACGTGTACGCCCAGGTGAACATCTCCCAGCTCAGCCGGGCGCTGGACGCGGAGGGCTGCGAACTGCTGTCCGCCCAGGAGCGGGACGAGAGCCTGGAGAGCTACTTCGTCAACCTGGTGGGAGGTGGCTCCCATGACTAAACTGCTGAGCGCCAACTTTTTGCGGCTGAGAAAGAGCAACACCTTCTGGGGCTCCTTGGGCGTTTGTGTCGGCCTGGGGGTGCTGGCGGCAATCGGGGAGTTCCGCGCCCAGATCTCCATGGGCGTCGACCTGAGCGTGCCGGAGGTAGTCCAGTACAAGGCCCTGCTGGAGGGGCAGTTCTTCGAGTACACCGCTTTTATCGGCATTCTGGCGGCGGAGTTCATCGCCCTGTTCCTGGGCACGGAGTACAGTGACGGGGCCATCCGAAACAAAATCGCCGTGGGACACTCCCGCCTGTCCATCTATTTTGCCAACCTCATCACCGGCTTCGTGGCCTCGCTGATGTGTATGGCGGGCTATATGGCGTCCTGCCTTGCGGTGGGTGCGCCCCTGCTGGGCTGGTTCACCAAGCCCGCCCCCCTGATCCTCACCGCCATTTTCGGCTCGGTGGTCACGCTGGCGGCCTTCTGCGCCATCTTTACCTTTGTGGCGATGAATTGCAGCAAAAAATCCACCTCGGTGGTGATCTGCCTGCTGGGGGTGTTCGCGGCCCTGATTGCCGCAACTGTCATCTACAGTATGCTGGAAGAGCCGGAGTTCATCACCGGCTATGAGATGGCTATCGACGGACAGATCGCGAACTCCGTACCGGAGCCCAACCCCATGTACCTCACCGGGCTGAAGCGGGAGATCTACCAATTTATCTACGACCTACTGCCCACAGGTCAGTCGCTTCAGTACACCACGCTGAATTTCACGAACCCCCTGCGGCTGATGGGGCTGTCGGCGGCGGTGGCCGCTGTATTTTCCGCCGCTGGGGCGGCGCTGTTCCGCAAAAAAGACCTGAAATGAGGTGACCCCCATGCTCCCCTGGCTGCTGTACGGCGTGCTGACCGTGGTCGTGCTGTCGCTGATCGTCCGTCTGCGGCTGCTTCAGAACAGCCTTGATGAGATCGAGCGGCAGCTGGGGGAGCGGCTTGCCTCCGACACCAACAACCCCATCTTCCTCTCCTCCCGGAACCCCCACGCCCGCAGGCTTGCGGCGGAGCTGAACGCCCAGCTCAAAGAGCTGCGCCGCCAGCGCCAGCGGTATGAGAACGGTGACCGGGAGCTGAAGGAGGCGGTCACCAACGTCTCACACGACCTACGCACCCCTCTCACCGCCATCTGCGGCTATCTGGAGCTGCTGGACAAGGCAGACAAAACCCCAGAGCAGGCGCGCTATCTGACTCTGATTGCCGACCGGGCCGAGGCCATGAAGCGACTGACCGAAGAGCTTTTGCGCTACTCAGTGGCCGCGGGCGGCGAAGCGGAACCCCAACTGGAACCGGTGGACTTGAACGCCGCGGTAGAGGAGGCGGTGGCGTCCTTTTACGGTGCGCTGGTGGAGGGCGGCATTGTCCCCAGGGTATCTCTGTGTTCGGAGCGGGTTGTCCGAAATCTGGATCACGCCGCCCTGTCCCGGGTGCTGGGCAATCTGCTGAACAACGCCCTCAAGTACAGCGGCGGCGACCTGGACGTAACGCTGGAGGAGGATGGGACGATTACCCTGTCCAACGCCGCCCCGGGGCTGGACGAGGTGCAGGTGGGACGGCTCTTTGACCGCTTCTACACCGTGGAATCGGCCCAACCCTCCACCGGGCTGGGGCTGTCCATCGCCCGGGCCCTCATCGAGCGGATGGGCGGAACCATTGCCGCCCGGTTTGAGGGCGGACGGCTGTATGTGGCGCTCTATTTCCCGGGAGCAAGCTGAAACTGCCAGAACATAAAGGCACCCGATCCTTTTCTGTCATGGATCGGGCGCCTTTTTTCTTCGCTAATAGGGACACGCCGCCCACGCATACATTTCAAGTGGAGGTGGTGTCCATGTGGACGGCATGGCTGTTATTGACGCTGAACGGGCTGTTCTTCACCCTTCGGCTGGCGGGCAACACGGGATCCTTTCCCCACGCCCTCACCCGGGAAGAAGAACAGGACTGTCTGGATCGGATGGCAAAGGGCGATTCTGACGCCCGGGATGAGCTCATTGAGCACAATCTGCGGCTAGTGGCGCATATTGTTAACAAGGGATGAAGCAAAAGGAAGGAATCTGTGGCATATCTCAGGCAAAAACTTTTTCAGGGGATATTCAAGAAAAGTAACAATATATTGGGACGCAGTCGTCTAAAAATAGTGCTTTACTGAATGCTACCAACCGCCCACAACGGCAGGTTCAGCAGCCAATCCTCCCTTTTGTAATCTGCCATAGAGGTTCGAATCGACAGCTTTGGCTTGAACTTCTCATGATAAACCTTTAAGCTCTTGGCCTGGAGATTTGTCTCCGCTTTGACCTCCACGGGGATTACATCTTCGCCATTATCGATTACAAAATCCACTTCTGCCGTCCCGCGCTCCGCAGTCCAGTAGTAGATATTAAGCCCTTTGATCGTCTTTAGCTGCTGCAGCGCATATTGCTCTGTGAGCGCACCTTTGAACTCCTTGAACAAAGCATTGCCATCCAATAAGACATCTTGGCGAAGCCCTATCGTGCTAATACCGCCAGGACGATTAGATGGAGCGGGTAAAGAATATAAAATACAATCCCTGGAACTTTCATTTTCCGCTTGCCATTATAAAATACCAGGGCAATGAAGGCCATGGGCGCCAACGGATATTGCAGGCAGCAGATTAGGGCTGGGATCAGCCTGATGATTCGCTTGGAGCGGAAGCAATAAAAAATGGCAGCCAGCAGCGCCATGGACACACCGTACTCCGGACGCAGCAGCAGCATCCAGAACAGGCCGCACAGCGTCAGAAGCATTTGCAGGATGACCCGGTCCACCATCTGCAGCTTTTCCGCCCTGCGCATAAAATACAACATGACCAGGCAGAGTGCCAGCCCCAGTACGGGGCTCTGCCGGGAAAAGTCCAGCATCCGCCCGCTCATAGCAAAATCATAGGCAAACTCACCCACCACGGCGGTTGCCGCCACCCGGATGAGGTAGCGGCGAAAATCCGATGTGTGCAGGAAACCTTCCACCAATAAAAACGCGAACAGGGGCACCGCCAACCCGGCCAGCGCGTCCATCACGCCCGCGAGGCCTACCCAGGCCATCAGCTGGCTGTCTGTGTCCATGGCGGCCATCAAGCTTTCCTGGGTATAGGTATCCAGCCGGATCACAGCATTTTTCAGGATCACGGTATTGGCGGAGGCCAGCACCATGATCAGTGCCGCTCCGTATTTCAACCACTGCTCAGGCACCTTCAGGAACCGGCGAGCGATCTTTTCCCGAATATTTTCCATAGCCAGCCATCCTTTCCTGCGGGCATATGCCCGCAGGCCCCCACCAGTGGGGGCCTGCTAAAGAGGGATGGATACCGTCCCCGCGGCGCGGGGTCCCGGTATCCATCCCATTTTTATGGGGGTAGAAGAAGCGCTATCCCTTGACGGCTCCGCTGACACCCTCGGCATAGTACTTCTGGGTTGCCATAAAGAGCGTTGCAATGGGGATCGAGATGACGACGGCCGCCGCGGCAAACGCGCAGAACCACTGGTCGATATATTCCCGTTCCAGCATCTGGTACATACCGACCGCTACGGTGTAGTAGTCCTTATTGGGCCCGCACAGCACCTTGGCGAGCATGAAGTCTTTGAAGGGGCCGGCAAAAGAGGTCAGCAAGGTGTAGACAATGATCGGCTTGCTCAAGGGCATAATGATCCTGGTCAGAACGCCCCAGTTGGTAGCGCCATCGATCCGGGCCGCCTCGTCCAAAGCGGTGGGCACCGTGTCAAAGAAGCCCTTAGCGATGTGGTAATCCACACCGGCGCCGCCGGCGTAGACACAAATCATGGCCACTCGCAGCATGGGACCCTCGGTCCAGCCCAGCATCTTGATGATGTAGTATACAGCGATCATGGACATAAAACCGGGGAACAGTTTGATGATCATGGCCACATTCATCAGGGGCTTTCTGGCCGGGAAGCGCAGGCGAGACAAGGTGTAGGCCACCGATACCACGAAGAATGTGGAAATCAGGCAGCTCACTGCCGCGACCAGCAGCGTGTTCAGCAGCATCTGGGGGAAGTTGAACACGGAGAAATCGGTGAACAGCTTTATGTAGTTCTTCAGGGAGTATGACGTGGGGAAAAAGGTGGAGCTATAGGACCCCTGGGTACCCCGGAAGCTGGTCATGATGACCCAGAAGATGGGGATCAGCCAGATGAAGGCCAGAGCGGCCAGGAGCACATGGGCCAGCACGATTCCGATCCGCTTGCCCAGCGGCTTTGTGTTTTTCCGCGTGGTGATCTTGTTGCTCATCGGAAGCCCTCCTCGTCCTTGTAGGATTTGCTGAACCGGAACGTCAGCAGGGACACGGCGCTCAGCGACACGAAGGTCAGTATGCCGATGACCGCGCCCACATCGTAGTACCGGTTATCGATCGTCAGCTTGTACAGCCAGGTAATGAGCAAATCCGTACTGCCCGCCGTGGATTCCACCGCCCGCGGCAGGCCCGCGCTGGTCAGGAAAATCACGTTGAAGTTGTTGATGTTCCCGGTAAAGGTGGTGATGAGGTACGGCGTAGTGACGAACAGCACGTAGGGCAGGGTGATCTTGAAGAACATGACCACCGGGTTCGCGCCATCCACACGGGCCGCTTCATACAGCTCCGGCGGGATGTTCTGCAAAATGCCCGTCATTTGGAGCAGCGCATAGGGAACGCCCACCCAGATGTTGATGAGGACCACCGAGCACCGGGCCCATGTGGTATCCGTAAAGACGGGCAGCGGCGAGGTAATCAGCCCCATGTTTTGCAGCAGCACATTGCC
>JAIEFH010000082.1 GCA_029067025.1 Oscillospiraceae bacterium
ACGTTGTGGATCAGCTCCTGGATGAGCACCGTCTTGCCCACGCCGGCGCCGCCGAACAGGCCGATCTTGCCCCCCTTGGGGTAGGGCTCCAGCAGGTCGATGACCTTGATACCCGTCTCCAGAATCTCCACGGACGAACTTTGCTCGTCAAAGGCGGGGGGCTTGCGGTAGATGGAGCGCACCGGGGTATCCTCGGGCACCGGCCCGCCCCCGTCGATGGGTTCGCCCAGCACGTTGAACATACGCCCCAGGGTGTTGACGCCCACCGGCACCTGGATGGTGCGGCCGGGAATATCGACGGCCAGCCCCCGGGCCAGCCCTTCGCTGGGGGAGAGCATGATACACCGCACCGTCTTGCTGTCCAGGTGCTGGGCCACTTCCATGACCCGGTGCTCACCGTTTTTCTCCACGGTCAGCGCCTCCCGCAGGCGGGGCAGCTCACCGCTGACAATCTCCACGTCCACTACGGGGCCTGATATTTGAGTGATGATCGCTCGTTCCATCATCATCAACCTTCCTTCTCGTGCTTTTTGCGCTGGGCCCTGGCCCCGGCGGACACCTCGGTGATCTCCTGGGTGATGGCCGACTGCCGGACCCGGTTGAATTCCAGGGACAGCTCGCCCAGCAGCTTTTCCGCGTTCTGGTTGGCGCTGTCCATGGCGGTCATGCGGGCCTGCTGCTCGCAGCAGAAGCTGGCGATGAGCGCGCTGTAGATGAAGCCGGACACGTAGCTGGGCATCATGCTGTCCAGTACCGAGTTCACATTGGGCAGGAACTCGAATTGGGACGTCACTGGTGATTCGGTGAGGGCCGTGTCGGCGAAATAGGTGCGGTGGAAGGGCAGCACCCGGGTACATTTGGCCTCAAAGGACATCCCGTTTACCATATCGGTGTACACCACGAAGATCTTCTCCAGCTCATGCCGGTGAAACCCGTCCAGCAGCAGCGCGCTGATCTCCCGGGCCCGGGCCATGGTGGGGTTCTGGGCGGTGTAGAGGAAGCTGTGCTCGATGGGAATGTTGTGGGAGGCGAAGAAGCGCCGCCCATACTCGCCCACCACGAACAGCTTGGAGTCCGGATGCTGCTCCAGCAGCTTCAGGGTTTCCTTAATGGCGTTCTGGTTATAGGCCCCCGCCAGCCCCTTGTCGGCGGTGATGACCAGGCAGCCGTACGCGCCGTTCAGGGGGGATTCCCCGCCGGCGGGGTAGAAGTAGGGGCTGTCCACATCCTTCACCGTGCGGAAAATACGCTTGATCTCCCGGCGCAGGGCCTCAAAATAGGGCCGGGTGTTGTCCAGTTCCTGCCGGGCTTTCCGCAGCTTGGTGGAGGCGATGAGGTACATGGCGTTGGTGATCTTTTTCGTCTCCTGGACGCTCTCAATGTGGGTCTTGATCTCCTTCGTCCCGGCCATGTCAGTCCTCCCGCGCTCCGCCGCTCTGGAAACGCTTCAGGTAGTCCCGAGCCAGGAGCAGAATCTCTTCTCGATCCTCCTGGGACAGCTTCCCGGTCTGGTCGATGCGGGTGCACAGATCCGGGGCCTCCTCCTCAAAAGCGGCCAGCAGTCCGGCGCGGAAGCCGTCCATTTTCGCCAGCGGCACATCCTGCATCACGTGATCCATGGCGGCGGTGAGAACGATGACCTGTTGGTGCTGGCTCAGGGGATTGTACTGGGGCTGGCGCAGCAGGCGCATCAGTCC